>JAUWZR010000288.1 GCA_030615235.1 Promethearchaeota archaeon | reverse complement strand
CATACTACGGGAAATTGGGGAAATAAAGCGGATTTTGGTGGGAAGCCGCAAGATTTATCCAAAACAAGTGCTCTACTACATAAGGCGGGCATTAAATCATTGAGAGAACAAATAAACATACAAAAAATTACTGATTTTTCTTTAGATATGGAAGTAACTCATCATGGACCAACCACCTTAGATATTCCTTTAATATTTATGGAATTAGGGAGCAGTAAACAGGAATGGTCAATTAAGGGAGCAGGTGAACTCGTAGCAAATGCTATTGTTAACGCAGTATTTAAATATCAGGATTTTAAAGAAGATAAAACTCAGCAAGTTGGTTTAGGATTCGGTGGTACTCACTATGCACCTAATTTTAATAGGTTAATAACCAATAATAACATTGCACTTTCATTTATCTGCCCGAAGTATTACATCCAAGAACTAAACGAGACTGTAATTAAAATGATGATCGACAACACATTAGAAAAAATAGATTATTTTATAATAGATTGGAAGGGTACAAATTCTCAGGATAAAAAACATCTTATTCCGTTGCTTGAAGAGTTTGATATTCCCTTTAGGAAAACGAGAAGTTTTTCAACAATTTAAGTAGGATTAATATTCACAGCGGAAAAGTACTACTCTTCTTTTAATTTCTCGTAATACTTGATTAAGTTGGAAATTACGTAATAACAAGCCATGTAACCTTGTGTAGCTGCTTTTTGTAAAGCTTTATTGAGGAACTCCAGATGCTTAGAATCGTCATCAACTGTAACATTTAATTCTCTCACATTGTAATAGCTACGATAAAACAAAGTTGGCCAATCTACTATTGGTCGTATAGTTTGATTGTAAGTTGCTTTACCTTTTTCAGATAATTCTAATTCTTGCTGTAAGTTGTAATACATAATTTTGCCTTCCTTTCTTTTTTTAAAAAATCCATCAGCAATTATCTCGTTTAACTTTTTTTTTAATTCTCGGAGTTTAAGTTCTATTTTGATTTTTTTTAGGTTCTCATTGATTTCTGTGGCGTTCTGTTCTTTAAATTTAATTAATAAGTAATTTCTTGCTAGTATATTATATTTTAATGGTACAGTTTCATGATCGAGTTGATTATACTGAATTAAATTTCCCAAAATTTCTTTAGCTACTAAATATTTGAGGCTATTTTGATCCTCTCTAATAAAATTCTGTGTAAAGATTTCTGAATCCTTAAAATACGAATGAAAAAGAACGGTTAATATAGATTTTATGGAGTGAAATCCATCCTCAAATGATAGCTTTATAGTGTTTAGAACTTTAATTCTATAATCTATATCAGTTAGAAATTTTTCCTTTTCAGCTCGAATGTAACGAACTAAATGAGGTTGTTCCGTTAATGAGGCGAAATTTTCATCCCATTCCTTTTTTAAACGGTCTGATTGTGTTTTTGCAATAATAAAAAGTTTGTACACAACACTAAATAGTTTGATTAAGAACTCTTCTGAAGTTACATTAGTCATCCAAAAAACCCTTAACTTTCTAGCTACTACAATTTAAAATTAATAAATATTAAACACTAAAAATTATTAAAGTTTCATTTAAAATAAGTAATATGTTAATAGAATTGAGAAAAAATATAAAACTAAGGTGGCAATCAGCTTGAAAATCGATCATATTGCTGTAAGTTCGAATACCGAAGGAGATAGCGATAGGTTTTTCATCGAATTATTAGAAATGAAAAAGGAGAGAACCTTCGTTGTATCTGATGACCTTATGGAACAATTTTTTGGAGTTAGAAAAGAGCAAAAAATAGTAAGGTATGGAAATGATGAAGTAAGCGTTGAATCTTTTATAATAGACGATAATAATCCAACCATAGATAAATTTACTCATACATGCCTAATTATTGAAAATCGAGAAAACCTTATAGAAAAAGCTAAGCAATTAAATTTCGAAGTAATAAAAGTCCCTAGAAAAAATAGTGATAGTTTCTACTTATTTTTAAAAGATTCTTATGGGAATTTATTTGAAATTAAATAACAGTAATATTTTTTAGAGTAGATTTTTATTAGAACATGAAGCCTTATAATATATCCTCGAGTAATGATCGAGAATAGCTATGATGCCCAAATCTTATAAGTTAAAATTGGTTTTAGGAGGATCACCTACCTCGGGTAAAAATACCGTTATTGATACTTATGAAGATAACGGAAGCCCAATTGGGGTTTCTTTTAAATCTGTGGAATGTATCGTTAATGAAGAAGATAATTATCGGTTTATTGTCTGGGATTTGAAAGATCACAAAAGATTTAGGTTTCTTTTTCCTGTATTTTGTCGAGGTGCTTATGCAGGATTGTTATGCTTTGATTTATCTAATAAGGAATCTTTTTCCGACTTACATAGGTGGATAACTCTTTTTAAAGAGAATGTGAAAGAAATTCTCATTATTTTGATTGGGACCAAAGCCAATTTAGCAAATAGGGAAGTATCAGAAGATGCGATTAATAATTTGATTGCTAATAATGAAGACCTTATATATATCGAGCAC
>JAUWZR010000230.1 GCA_030615235.1 Promethearchaeota archaeon | reverse complement strand
AAATTTAAGAAAAATAGGTTTTTTGAAGATATTCCAATTGAAAAACTTACTAAAACTATTGGAGACATGGGCGAATTATTAAAGAAATACGATGAACAACGCGTCGCTAGAGTACTTAAGAAGCGGAGATCCCTTAAAAGAAAAGATAAAGAGGAAAAAAACACGGAAGAAAAAGAATAAACATGAAAATTGGATACGTACAAACTTCTCCAATCTTTAGCGAAAAAACTCAAAACTTTGAACAAGTTGAAAACTTACTAGAAGATACTAAAGCGGATTTGATTGTTTTACCCGAACTATTCGCAACAGGATACACTTTTATATCTAAGGAAGAAGCAGAATCAAGGGCTGAAAATGCTGAAGGAGAAACTGCCAAGTTTTTAAAGGGATTAGCGGAAAAAACTAGTGCTGTGGTTGTAGGTGGATTCATAGAAAAAGATGGTAATCAAATTTTTAATTCATCTATGATCGTATCTGATAGCGAAGTTTTTGGTACTTATCGGAAACTTCATCTTTATTATAAAGAAAAACTTTGGTTTTCTCCGGGAAACAAACCTTTAAAAATATATGAAGTAAAAAATACAAAGGTAGGGATCATGATTTGTTTCGATTGGTTCTTTCCTGAGACTATCCGAAGTCTTGCTCTTCTTGGAGCAGACATTATAGCTCATCCAGCTAATTTGGTTCTTCCATATTGCCAAAAAGCGATGATAACTCGTTGTTTGGTAAATCGCGTTTTCGCTGTAACTTCTAATAGGATTGGAAACGAAGCTAGAGGAGAGGATAATTTTGCATTTACGGGGCGTAGTCAAATTACCTCTTATAATGGTGAAGTACTCTCATCCGCACCAAAAGATAAATCACATATTGATTTTGTTGAAATAGATGTTAAACAAGCGAGAGATAAAAACATTAACAAGTATAATAATGTGATTAAAGATAGAAGAACTGAGTTATATTCTCTTGAGTAATATATAGAATACTATTATGAAAGCTGCTATATTTGATGGACAAGATATTTCCATTAAGGAAATACCAAACCCAGAACTTAAAGACTCTCAAGTGTTAATTAGAGTAAAAGCATCAGGAGTATGCGGGACTGATTTAGCAATAGTAAGGGGACACCTTCTAACACCAACACCCCTCATTTTAGGACATGAATTTGCAGGCGAAATTGTAGAAGTTGGTAAGAAGGTTAACGAAAGTTGGTTAGGAAAGAGGGTGACATCCGAAATAAATAGTAACATTGATTTTGAATGTTATTACTGTCAAAGAGAGATTTTCACGCAATGTATAACTCGAAAAGCGTTGGGAATAGATATAAATGGCTCTTTTGCAGAATATATAGCTGTAGAATCTTATTTACTTCACGAAATACCGAATAATATTTCTTACAAGGAAGCTACTTTTATAGAGCCCTTAGCCGCAGCATTTCAAACCTTCGAAACAATGCCTTTAGGAAGCGATGATAAAACAATAGCAATTTTCGGACTTGGAAAGTTAGGGTTATTACTATGTCAAGTTGCTATCATAAATGGATTAGAAGTCATAGGAATAGATCACTCAGATAGAAAGCTTAATTTGGCGAAGAATTTTGGTGCAAAGCATTTAATTAAAAATAATGAAGATGAGAGTGTAATAGGTAGGATAAAAAAAATAACAGGAAACCTTGGTGCCAATATTGTTGTTGACACCACCGGTAATCCAAATGCTCTTAAAGAAATTGTCTCCTCCTGTAGAAGTAGAGGTAAAATTCATATTAAAAGTACTCACGGGTTGGACACTCCAATTGATCTTACTGATATTGTAGTAAGGGAAATTACCATATTTAGTAGTAGATGCGGCCCATTTAGCAAAGCTATTAATGGGTTAGGTTCGGGATTAATAAATGTAAAAGATCTAATTTCACAAGAATTTAAATTAGAAAATATAGCTGATGCTTTCAATTCTTATAAGAAGAATAGCGATAACATTAAAACAATCATTCTAATTTAGCGAATAAAATTTGGCTCTCTAAAAAGTTTTTAATCTCCTCGCATGTTTTTGCGGCGATCTCTTTATCTGGATATAATAATTTGGGTTTCGGACATTCTTCATCAAAAATACATTGTTTTTTGTCCGAATCATAAATCAATGGGTAAAAACGGCACCCTTGTGGTCTCACATCATAAATAGTGCACAATTTAGCAACACTATCAAAGAACACACAGTATCCTTTAACATTTATCATTTGGTTAAATCCTTCTTCGGTTTTTCGCACAAAATTGGCTATTTTTAAATGTTTAGGTTTATTTTTTTTAATAAGATCAATATCATTACTAGATAAGAGCATCTCTGTTTCAATACAGCATTTTCCACAATCCTTACAGATATCTTTCATAATTGTATAGAACTCGTTATTGTTTTGATTAAAAAGAATAATTATAAATTATTTGAGTATGAAATACAATCTCCTATTATTCTTTCCCTTATTTACCGTTTTAGTCATCTCAATTTCGCCAATTTCTTTTAGACTTTTAACGTGGGTTCCACCGTCTACTTGTTTATCGATGTCTCCAATTTTAACTATGCGAAATTCTTGTAAATTTTTAGGTAAGCCAATTGCTAATCTTGCAAGCTCGGGTTCTTTCAAGACAGCGGCTCTAGACATCGTCTCAATAGTGATTAGAAGATCCTGCTTAATAATTTCGTTAGATTCTTCAATATAGGTCCGCAACTTTTCTGGCGAATAATCCTCCATAGAGAAATCCATTCTTGCTTTGTCCAGTTCAATCTGATTACCCGTGATTTTAGCGTTCGCTCTTCGGAATAGTAGATTTGAGACGAGATGACAAGCAGTATGGTAACGCATATAGGTATATCGCCTCTCCCAATCGATTTCGCATAAAACTGTATCTCCTTCTTTTAATCCTAGTTTCTCTACTTCGTGGCTAATCTCTCCAGAAAATTTACCTACATAAACAACTTTAAATTTTTGACCGTTTTTGATGATATAACCCTCATCACATGGTTGACCGCCACCTTTAGGGTAAAATGCACTTTGATTTAGAGTTATATATTTACCATCCTTTACACCGGCTACTTTAGCGTCCCATTTCTTCAAATATGAGTCGCTCATATATAATGCATCCGTCATAGAAATAAGAAACGAATAGTTTTTTATATTTTTAATGTAAATATCGTGATTAGAATTTTAAAATGTTCTTATTATGAAAAGATGATGATTTGTTTCATTTTATGTTGAAAATAAGTTTTTGTAGGATTGAATACATAATATAAAAGACAAATCATAAAAAATAGAAAATTTATACCCCTTAACCTTTAGCGAGGTTGTCAACAAACATCTATAATTTTTCAAATTTGTTTCATTCTTCAAAAGGTAATTTATTTTAGTATAGCATAAAGCTCTCTATCACTTAAATCGTAATGTAAAGAACTTAGTAAATTTTTCACATGCAGGACAATAATAGTAGCCTTCTTTTGAGCCACTAGCTTTTGTTCTGCAATTAAGACAAAATATCATTTTTATCATTTATTATAGCACTCAATTCGTTTTAAAGCTTAAATTTATAAGATATAGGTGGAAAATAGCCTTGATTAATATTTAAAAAAGCAAGGAATTTAGGGTAAAACTATATATTTTAAAGTATTTATAATTAATCTCAGATATATCATATTATTTTAAACTGAATTATAATATCAAGTGTTATATATGGAAGCTGTGGAATACAAGGGCGAAAAATACGAACTTAAAGAAGGATTTTTAGACCTTGGTCTTCTTGAAATTGAAGATATTTCTGACATTAAAGGATTACATAAACTTGATATCAAACATTTAGAGCTGAGTTCCAACGAAATTATTGAAATACAAGGTTTAGAAGAGCTTCAAAATTTAGAAATTCTTAATTGTGGAAGTAATAACCTATCCAAGATATCTGGGTTGGAAGATTTAACAAATTTAAAAGTTCTGCATTTAGCTTCTAACCTGATTACCGAAATTAA
>JAUWZR010000336.1 GCA_030615235.1 Promethearchaeota archaeon | reverse complement strand
CACGACAACGGGGTTGTCGACTAATTCCAAAAGAGGCAGATCCGATATATGGTCAGTATATGCATAGCTTCCTTCCAAACTCATTTTGTTTGTGTGTACTAACTCTTTAGCCATTTTAACTTTATTCTCTCCGTAAGCAATTAGACCTGAAATTTTTCCAGTAAATCTGCCTTTCTCAACGGCCAATTTAGTAGAAAGAGTAAATGTTGTTCCAAGCTCTTCTCTTAAAACTTCTACAACATTGCTTAGAGAAGCTGAAGTCAAGATTATTTCGTAATTTTCCCTCTTATATAGTTGGATTAACTTCAATCCTTCGGGAAATATTCTTGGTTTTATTTCTTTCTCGAAGCACTCTTTAACTAAAGTGTCAAATTCTGACACCTTCCATCCTGCAAAACTCTCAAATATTTTCTTTCTTATCGTGAAAACATCCCTGACTAAATTAAGTTTGTATAGCAGAAACCACAAAAAAATTTTTAAAAAAAAGTGAAATTTTACTTTCCCTTTCTTATATAGATAACGAACTAAAACCTGCTGCGTCTGTCCTTTTACCAATGTGTTGTCAATGTCGAAGAAAACAGGAGTTTTTGTTGGTAAGAACTTCTCCATAAATCCGTAATCCTTGTTTTTATGACTGAATTCTAACCACGGGGAAAAGCCACGGGTATTTTCGATAGTTTAGATATTTCCTCCATGATGTCGTCTGCGGTTTCCTGCAATACATTTCTACTGGTCTTTTTCCCGAAGTATTCGTTTAGAAAAATTGGTTCGCCCACATGCACCTTACAGCTATGAGAGAGCCTTGGGAAACGACCTTGCTTGGAGTATATGTCAAACGTTCCACTTATGGCTATGGGAATTATTGGTATAGAGAACTCGTGTCCAAAAAAGCGCTTTTCCTTTGTCAATCGAAAGCAATAACATAAAATAGCCAAATTCCCAAACAAATATACTAATACTCAACAAACACCATATTTTGTTTGTGAATTGCCTTCTATTCTTAAAATATACGAATAATCCGAGAACTAAAGCGATTACTGCCGTTATCAAACATGAAAGTGTAAAATACATCATTTTCCTATCCTCAATAATTTCGCACTGAGAAAATTTTTGACCTGATTTAGAGAGGGAGGACAGCCTTTTAAGTGGTTTACATTATTGTTTTTACACCATTCTTCGGCACAATCTCCTATGCCCACACATTTATCCGTACCCGAGATATCTAGTCCTCGGCAATTTCCGAATACTATATCTGTTCTAAACAAATATGACCTTGCAAATAGGGAAACCTTGTGAATAAGTTTTCTTTCTATCTCTCTGCCTGCTCTATCAAGGATAATGATACATCTTGAACAGGCACTCGTTGGCCAAATGTGCATTTTTTTCCCTTTTAGGACAAATCTCCTAGCAGGGATGAATTTGACTATTTTGTCTTCATTCTCCCTGATTTTACTCTCGTGTACATATTCTCCAACACCGGCCTTCTGTGCTATACAAATATGTCTTACAAGCGAATAGTCCAGTCCTATCATCGTCGCTGCAAATGAGTCGATTTCAACCATGTCGTCACCACAA
>JAUWZR010000159.1 GCA_030615235.1 Promethearchaeota archaeon | reverse complement strand
GAAATGATATAAGAATAATGAAACAGTAAAATTGGTTAACAATCAAATGGACGATAAGAATAAAAGTATTGAAAAAGAACCAAAAAAGGCTCACTTTATAAAAGATTACGAGGATGTTCTAAATAGTAATAAATTGCGCTTTTTTCCTTCCCTTGATTATAATAAACAACTTAAACGCTTGAATAATCCTCGGTTCTTAGGATCTTATCACCTTAAAGAAGAAAACACTCCTAGATATAATACAATTAAAACACTCATAAAGGGAGATCTAGAAGTAAAATACGCAAAAGCCTTAAGAAGCACTCTAATTAACCCTGTAACTATCGCTCTCATCATCATCGCATTATTATTCAACATTTTGTGGTTTTTTTTTATCTAATTTTAAAATTGGAAAAATTCTGCTTTAAGATGTTTTTTCCTATTAATGAACATTATCAATTAGAAAATGTAAATGTTAATGTTCCAAATAAATATTAAAAAGATAACAAGTTATATAACTTAAGCTTTTTAATTTACTCTTTAAAATTAACGAGGTATACCCTTTGATCTACGATGTAATTATTATAGGAGGTGGGGTAACTGGTTGTTGTATCGCGCGAAATCTTTCAAAATACGATCTAAAAATAGCTTTACTGGAAAAAGAAGCTGATATAGCATCAGGTACTACTAAAGCAAATTCTGGTGTAGTTCACGCAGGTTTTGCTTCCCCAAGAGAATATGTAAAGCGAGATATGTGTATTGAAGGAAATAAATTATATACTCAAGCCTTTGAAGAATTAAATTTTTCGTTTCAAAGAATTGGTTCTTTTGTGGTCGCCTTAGAAGATAACCAAATTGTAAAATTAGAAGAACAGAGGAAACAAGGTACACAAGATGGAATTCCGGGGTTAGAAGTAATCTTAGATAAGAAAAAAATAAAATATATGGAACCAAATATAACAGACGATGTTGTAGGTGTGTTACACGCTCCAACTGCCGGAATTGTAAGCCCTTATGGAATGACTTACGCGCTAGCTGAGAATGCTGCTATGAATGGCGTAAAATTCTTTCGAAATCAAAAGGTAAGAAGAATAAATCACCAGAATTACACTTTTGTGATTAAAACTAAGGATAAAGAATTTAAAGCAAATAATGTGATTAATGCAGCGGGAGTTTATGGGGCGAAGATATCAAAAATGGTTGGTTTAGACTACTTCAAAATCATGCCAAGAAAAGGCGAATATATTATTTTTGATAGAAACGCTATGCATTTAAACAAAATATTATTTCCGACTCCAACAAAAGTCTCTAAAGGTATTTTAATATGCCCGACCGTTAGTGGAAATACATTTGTTGGACCTAACGCACACAATATTACCGATAAAAAAGACATATCAACTACTGAAGCAGGACTAAAAGAAATTTTAGAAAGTGGAAGAAATTTGGTACCAAATTTACCAGTGAGAGCCTCTATTAGGAATTTTGCTGGACTAAGGGCAGTTCCAGATACATACGATTTTGTTATTGATAATACAGATGTTTATGGATTTATTAATGTAGTTGGTATTTTATCTCCAGGATTATCTTCATGTTATGCCATTGCAAAGCGAGTTATTGAATTTTTAGAGTTATTAGGGGCAAATATGACGGTTAAGGAGGACTACAACCCAATTCGACCAAAACCAGAGAGATTCAAAGATTTCAGTAAAATTGAATTAGATATCAAAATAAAAGAAGATCCCACATGGGGAAGAATTATATGTCGTTGTGAGACAATTCCAGAACGAGAAATAATAGACGCTATCCATTCTCCCGTTGGAGCAACAACGTTAGACGGAATAAAATTTAGATGTCGACCCGGAATGGGAAGATGTCAAGGTGGTTTTTGTAGACCAAGACTAATCGAGATTCTTTCAAGAGAATTGAATATTCCCTATGAAGATGTAGTGAAAATGGGCGAAGAAACTAATTTTCTTGTAGCAAAAACAAAAGAAATTGCTCTTCAAAGTGTAGAAGGAGGTAATAAAGAGTGAAAAAATACAAATCTGATGTGGTTGTTATTGGAGCCGGAGCTGGTGGATTAGCAGCAGCTATAGAAGTAAAAAAGGCTGATCTTGAAGTATTGATCATTGAAAGGGATAAAGAGTTAGGTGGGATAACATTACAATGTATTCACAATGGATTTGGATTAAAAGAATTTGAAGAAGAATTAACTGGTCCTGAATATGCTCAAAGATTCATAAACCAAGTAAAAGAATTAAAAATCCCTTTTTTATTGGATTCTATGGTAATTGAAATTACAAAAGAAAAATTGGTCTATGCCGTTAATAGAAACGAAGGTTTAATTGAAATTGAAGCAAAAGCGATTATTTTGGCTATGGGTTGTCGTGAAAAAACTAGAGGAGCTATAAACATACCTGGTTTTCGCCCTGCA
This sequence comes from Promethearchaeota archaeon, assembly GCA_030615235.1. Lineage (GTDB taxonomy): Archaea > Asgardarchaeota > Lokiarchaeia > Sigyniarchaeales > SOKP01 > SOKP01. The sequence continues at coordinate 3,681 of JAUWZR010000159.1, read as the reverse complement.
GGCATCTATACAGCTGGACAGGCTCAAAGATTCGTTAATATTGAGGGGTATCTACCGGGAAATACCTATGTAATCCTTGGAAGTGGAGATATTGGAATGATAATGGCTCGAAGATTGACATGGGAAGGCTGCAAAGTAAAGGCCGTAGTTGAAATACAACCGTATGTTAGCGGTTTGCTTCGAAATCAAGTCCAGTGTTTGGAAGATTACGATATCCCCCTTATCACTAGTTATACAGTTACCAAAATACATGGACGTGAACGTATTAAAGGAGTAACTGTGTCTAAAGTAGGTAGGAATTTTGATCGGATAATAGGTTCAGATAAATTTATTGAGTGCGATACGCTACTACTATCTGTAGGCTTAATCCCTGAAAACGAACTAACACTAGAAGCTGGAGCGGAATTATCGAAAAACGGTGGTCCACTTGTTGACGAAAATTTAGAAACTACTATAGATGGAATATTTGCTTGTGGGAATGTTTTACAAGTTCACGATTTAGTGGATTTGGTAACTGCTGAGGCTAAACGAGCTGGAAAAAACGTAATAGAATATATCAACTCGAGGTATGGTAAAGATTTAATGAAGAAGGAAATAATCAAGTGTGTCCCTGGCGAAAATGTAAATTATGTTAAACCTGATATTATCAATAAACGAAATTTATCAGAAGAAATAATTTTTACATTCAGAGTTAGACATCCCGATAGAAGGGTTCTTATTCAATTTAAAGATAATCTACAAAAAATAATCTACAAAAAAAATAAATTTTATGTCATTCCAAGTGAAATGCTTGAATTGAACATAAACCTAGAAGAGTCTGGTATAAACCCGGATTGCAAATCGATAACAATTGATGTGATTCCTCGACCAGAGGTATTAATTGAGGAGGATTAAAAATCATAGGTGAGTTAAATAATGAGTGAAAGTAGTGTGAGCGTAGTAAAAGTAATAAGGTGCATAGTATGTCCTACGGGTTGCCAAATACAAGCAATTTCAAAGGGTTCCGATATAATATTTGAAGGATATACCTGTAAAAGAGGATTGGAATACGCAGAACAGGAATTTTATGAGCCCAAAAGGATCCTTACAACTACCATTAGAGTGGAGGATGGATTTTTACCCTTGATTCCTGTAAGAACGGATAAGCCTATTTTCAAAGAAAAATTATTCGAAGTTTTAATCGAGATTGCTAAAACTGTGGTAAAGCCCCCAGTAAAAATGGGAGATATCTTGATCGAAAATATCCTCGAATTAGATTCAAATATTATAGCTAGCAGAGATTTAGCTAAAAAATAAGTGATCTATTCCTTTATAATATTAATTTATAAAAAAACCTTGATTAAATGAACGATATAAATCTTATTTAATCTTAATAAACACATAGAGGACCTTAGGATATATATGGTAGAACTAGATCAAATATACAAGGTGCATGAAAACTTATACATAGGTGCATATTGGCCAAGGTTGAACTTTGAGAAATTTAAAGATATAGGTATTACTGCTATTGTGAATTTAATGGAAAATAATCACTATGATCCTACAGATCAAGGATTTATTTACCTCTTTAAAGGATTCCCCGACGAGTGGTACCCTCCACATAGCTACATTGCTGAGATTTTAGAATTTATAGATAATAACATTGAACATGGAAAGGTATTAGTTCATTGCGCAATGGGTATTTCGCGAAGTGGAGGAATAATTATAGCTTGGCTTCTAAAGAATAATCCAAATTGGAGCTGGATCAATGCTTTAGAGTATGTTAACAAATCGAGGTTAGTATTTCCTGCTGTTGAGATAAAAGAATCAATTCTCGATTATTTTGAGTCTATAGAAGGCTTTAGAAGATAATTTTAATGTTTTAGTAATAAATCTTTACTTTGAAATCATATTATCTAACCTTTTTTTATCCATTTTGCTTTATGATAAATTTATATTAATATTCTTAAATTATTTAACTAGTATCTAATCTAAAAAACGAGCAAATTATGCATTTTGAACAAAAAAGAATTAGAAATGTGAGAATCGCAATATATTTTGACTGCATTTGCGGTATTGTATGCGCAATAACAGCTCTTATTGGCATTTTCGTTTTTACACAACAAAAAGGAATATTATACCCTGTAAACTTCACAATAGGCCTTTTTTTTTGGATTGGTTATTTTGCAATAGCTTTATTCACAATAGGATTAGGTATCTATACTTATTACCGAGAAAAGAATTTTGACCCTGATGCAATTCCAAAAGAGAAGTTAAGAGCACCTATCGTATAGCAATTTTATAACCTTCAATTTTAACGCTCTATAAAAGCAATCTGAATTTCTGTTTTTTACATAAATTTTTATTATCTCACTTAGATCAATTAATAAATTGTATTATATCCAGATAATAAAGAATGAGGAAAAATTAAAATGTCTGAATTCGAGAGAGAAGTTTTAGGTCTACTTAGAAAAATTAACGAAAAACTTGATAAAATTTTAGGTACAAGCAGTTTAGAAGCAGAATCGGCTAAAATCACAACTCCACCAGAGGATAAATATGTAAAACCTTCTGCTGTTGTTGAAAAACAGGAGGAAGAGGAAAAAGCGAAAGAAAAACCACCCGTTGAAGGAAGAAGAGTTTGTCCTGCATGTGGAGGAACAGCATTTAACACTGAAGAAGATAAATCTGAAGTATTATTTCAGCAAGGTGGAATGAAGATTTTTGCAAAGAAATATATATGTCGCCAGTGCGGTACCGAAGCCTAAATCAGAACAACTAGAATATTTTTTTTAAAAATTCTTTCAAAGAATTTTTGTAAGTAACGATGGATTTACAGGGATTAGGAAATCATTATACATTAACTATATCCAACAATACATAATAAGAATGTTCAAGTAACTCAATATACTGCTTCCAGTTTTAGTTATGTAAATCCCTTTGGAAAATGGTAGATACCAATAATAAAATTTAATTTTAATCTTACTTTTCTCTTTTTAGTGATATATTTATGACTAACGTAGAAATTATTATCCAAATTATGTTTATTACTCTCGCAATGGTTGGTTTAAGCGAGATTCTCAATAGGGTTATGGGTTTAAACATGGACGCTGCAAGAGAAATAAGAGAAAAATCAAGAAACCTACAAGAACGAATGAAAACCGCTAGACTTACAGGAAACTCTCAAGAAATGCGTGAACTTCAACAAGAATCAATGGAATTAACGAAATTAATGATGAAAAAGCAAACGATCCCCTGTTGTGTAAGATGCTTTATTTTCATAGGGTTATTTGCTTTGATAGGCGGTATTTACGCGAGTTACGCAGAAGGATTGCTTCCGTTTCCAATTTTGTTCCTTGGTACTGGTTGGTTTGCTGTATACTTCTTGTTCTCTATCAGTTTTAGTCTTATTCTCTATGGAATAAAAAGACTTTATAGGAAACTAACTGGTAAAGAAGACAAGCGAAAAAAAGCATCAAAAGAAATTTTAGGCGTGCTTTCGCCGGAATCAGGATCTCAGCTAGGTAATCTCCAGTTAACAAGACCAATTCCTAATAGAACCCCGCGTGATGATGACGCAGATGGTGAGCAAGAGGATAGCAATAGGCAGCTTAATAGCAATTCATGGAAAGATCGAATACAAAAATAATTACATCAAAAACAAAGTTCATCTGATTTAAAATGGCAGAAAAAAATGTTATT
>JAUWZR010000314.1 GCA_030615235.1 Promethearchaeota archaeon | reverse complement strand
AGGTGGCAGAACTCCAATAAAAATTATTAATGTAATGGATTTTTCTCAAATACAGGAATATCTTAATACTGCGGATGGAGAAATGCAAGTTGTAAATATAATGAGACGAAATAGTAATGAAATTCAAACTGTTGTTGGTTAGTATTGTGAGCCTCGCGAGGGCTTTAACATTTTATTAATCCTTAATTAAGGAGTATGCTTATGGGAAGTTTTAGTAATTATTTAGAGGTTTCGTTATTGGATCATGTTTTCGGGACTGGTGAAGGAGCGGCTCATACTTTTGCTCGACCAGACAAGTGGATCGCTCTTTGTAAAACTGCGGTTATAGAAGCTGATAGTGGGGTTACGATTACTGAGCCTACTTCAGGTTCTTATGGTCGTGTGCTTATGTCAACTTGGGATAAGGCCACAGCCGGAGCAACTGAGAATACTCTTGATATTACTTATATTCAGGCAACAGGCAATTGGGGAACAATCCTTGATTTTGCAATTTGTGATGCTGAGACTGATGGTAATGTTCTTGCTTATGGTTCTTTAACTGTTAGCAAGAGTGTCGAGAGTGGTGATACTCCAAAATTCGCAGTTGGCGATTTGGATATTACTTTAGGTTAAGATTTGATCTTATGTATCATCCTGGCGGCGATGGGCAGGGTGAAAAATTTAGAGAGGACTTAAAATGTTAGAAGAAAGTAAAATTCAAAAAGTGTATTTGGCTATTCTCAATAATGGCCCTCTTCGACGAGAGATGACGACAATTGTTATTCCGGCGATGCAAAAAACAAAAGGAGTTAATGTTATTTGGGAGAATCCAAATAAAACTTGGGCGAATCCTATTTCAAGTAATCGTAATAAAATTGTAAAAAGATTTCTTGATACTGATTGTGATTATCTTTTAATGATAGATGATGATGTAGTTCCATTACATAATCCTTGTGAAATGGTTTATGTGAATAGAGACGTAGTTGCATCGCCTGCATTAGTTCGTTGTGAAGGGGGTGTAATGGCTTGGACTGCGTATGTTCCTCATTCTGATGGAGTTGGTTATTCAGCAATTGATTTAAATTCTTTTGATGATATGCTTGACGTGCTTGAAGTTGCTATTGTAGGAACTGGCTGTATCTTAGTAAAGCGAAAAGTTTTAGAAACTTTGAAAGCTCCATTTCATTCTGAATTTGATGAAGATGGTATTCAAACTTATGGAACTGATTTTGCTTTTTCTCGCAAGGCTACAAAAGGAGGGTTTAAAATTTACACTATGGTTCATCATAGATGTGAACACTTCAAAAGAGTTGGTTTTAGTAATATAGATGCATGGGATAGTGTAAATTATTTTGATAGCTCAAATAAGGAATATAAAATTCCTTGGGGTGCTGATAATATAACTCAAAAAGATTGGGCTTTTATAAAGCGGTATATTGAAGAAGTAAAGCCTAAACGAATTCTTGAATTTGGTTTAGGTCTTTCTTCTTTGCTTATGTCCGAAATTTGTGAAGTTATTAGTTATGCAACTAATTCAAAACATAAAGTAGAAATTGAAGCTAAATGTACAGATAAAAATAATCTCACAATTAAACTTTGGGATGGGCGAAATTTTTCTAATTCTGATTATATTTCTACTCATGAGGAATTTAATCTTTTAGATGGGCCTAAAGAAAATGAGAAATTTGATTTTGTTTTCGTTGGTGGGCCTGAAGAAAAATCGAAGGGCGGAATTGGAAGAGATGCTGCAATAAAAATCGCTGCTCAAGTTTCAGATCATATAATAATTCATGATGCTGGCCAGATGGAAGAAGAACTTTATCAAAGAAAGTATCTCAGAAGTATTTTTAAATTGGTAAGAAAAAGTGGGAATCATATTGCAAGATGTCATTATTGGATTCGTCGCCCAAAATCTGTAACATTGGAAGAAGTGATGGCACAAATGAAAGTTAAGAAAGGATAACTAATGGCGATAAAATTTCCAGCTAATTGTGATA
>JAUWZR010000332.1 GCA_030615235.1 Promethearchaeota archaeon | reverse complement strand
GGTTTGGCTTTGATCCTTCATGCAATACCAAAACTTTTCCTTCCCAGCCGACCCAATCTTTATTAATATCATTTAATGAGTCTCTAAAGATCTTAGAAAGTCTAATTGAGCGTTCTTTGATTTCTCTACTGTCTACTTGTTTCATACTCCTAGCTTTAGTACCTGGTCTTGGTGTAAACTTTGATATGTTTAAGATTTCTGGTTTTAACCACTTAATTAAATCAATTGTTTGCTGAAAATCGTCTTCAGTTTCTCCCGGAAACCCGCATATGATATCTGTCGATATTGTTAACAGAGGATAATTCTGTTTTAATATTTTTAATTTACTTTCAATATCAGATATTTTATAAGTGCGATTCATATTTGCAAGTATAATATCGCTCCCAGATTGAATTGGAACGTGTAGAAATTGGTAAACTTTCTCATATTTAAATATTTGAAGCAACTGACTAAAATTATCAATTAAGAACCTTGGATTAAGCATCCCGACTCTTAAAAAGAAATTATATTTTAACTCAACTATTTTTTGAATTAATTCCCTAAGGTTTGTATTATTATAATTGTAAGTGCTACAGTCCTGAGATGTGAGATAAATTTGTTTTATATTTTGTTTTAACTGATGTTCTACATTTCGCACAACATTCTCGGGGTCATAGCAGTTCAAACTTCCGCGTGCATTTTTAACACAGCAATATGTACATGAACCTAAACAACCTTCTGATATTGGAACTATTCCCGTTATTTTTTCTTTGGGGTAATCAATTAAGAATTCAGATTTATCGATTGAATCTTGTGATTTATAAATAAGATTTGTTTTCCCGGATTTGATTTCTTCAAAAATGAGTGGGACATCGTTTAAATTATCAAGATCTATAATTGCTGAGAAATTAGGTATTAAATTTTTGATGATATCTAAATATTTGGGTTCAATATGAGGTAAACACCCCGCTATAACAAAATGCTTATTTGTTTCGTTCTTAAAACTACTATATAGTTCGCTCAAACGAGATTTGATTTTATTTTCAGTTTGTTGCTTCACAGCACAGGTATTAATTATTACAAATTCTGCTTCTTCAATCGTAGACGAGATGTATCCAGATTTATTTAAGATGGTTGAGATAATGTATGAGTCAGCCTTATTCGAGGTGCAACCATATGTTTCAATATAAAAAGAATTCTTTTCCATGCTCAAGCAAAATCTAAGTGGGTTTTTAATTACATAAATGAAAAGTATCTAAAAAAATTTTGAGATCAGAGAAATTATTAATGGAGAAATATTTCTCAAAATAGAATCTTATTGAAAATCGTGAGATAATGGAAATTTTTTTAATTAAAACATTCTATTATTAGAATTAATTAATTTTAATTAATAAGTGGATTAAATGACAAAATACGCTTACTGCAAGATTTGTGATAAAGAAGTAGATAACCCTGTTAGAAAGCCAATAGAGACATTTCAAAAAGTAATCTGGGTCATTATATCAATAGCGACGGTCGGAGTAGCAGCGATAATTTTTGCTATTGTGTATGCAAACAGGAAGAAGGTTCATTGTCCTAAATGCCGATCAAAGGTACAATTTTCAAGCGAACCACATGCAAAACCAGAAGCAGAAACAGAACC
>JAUWZR010000018.1 GCA_030615235.1 Promethearchaeota archaeon | reverse complement strand
CTTCTTGATAAAAATCAAATTGTTCTTTTATGGGCCAACCTATTAACTCATAAGCGTGATCTAGGGTTAGATCAATTCCTTCTGTTTCAGTTAAAAACTGTAGGAGATTCTCAAATTTATTTGCATATTTATGTTCTTTTGCTATCAAATCTTTTTGGGCTGAATTTACGCGTCTTAAAGAGAGGTCAATCTGTCCCTTATCAGGAACGACTTTCACAACTCTCAATACTAATCTCTGACCAATCCTCACGACGCTTCTAATATTTTTAACCCATCTACTTGAAATTTCACTTATATGAATCATTCCTCTTGCCTTTTCTTCTGATGGGAGGCCATTATAATCTGGCAAGTCCACATAAATATATTGTTTTTGGATATCGACAACTCGCCCCATGATAAACGCACCCTCTTTAGGAAACGGATTTCTATTTTTGACCATGATATCTACAAGCTTTTTATTTTTTTTTATATTTCTATGTAATTTAACGAACTATAACTTTTTACTTTTATTAAACAAATATTAGAAAAAGTTTTTTTTTTACTATTCTCTATCAAATTTATAGTCTAGAACCAAATATAAATTGATCTAAAAATGCCAAACTGGATCGTGCACAGTAAATGGGCAAAAAAGGCGGGAATTGACAAATTTATCGCTGATTTTGTAAATAGAAACATCGATTATGGAACTTCTTGGGCATTTAAAAAGAGCGAAAATGATTTTTCCGTAGAGGAATACGAAAGTACTGCAGCAAAGCAGTTGAATTTTTTTCATCAGAAAGACTTAGAAGAAGAATATGACCATAATTCGTATGTTAAAGCATATTACTTGCATCACCTATTAGATTACTTTAAAGAAACGAGAATAAACATACTTGAGATGAATGTCGTTTTCGATCAATTTTTGAAAGAAAAAATTGAAACTAAAACTATAAATAATGAAGGGATTAAAGTTCATTTCTTGAAAGAAATTCATCAAATTTTCGACTTTCTTAGAAAAAATAAAGATGAATTATATTCAGATCTTAAAGGGGTATATTTTACTAATTAGAATATTGGAAATGATAAATCAATTCTTACTCAACAAATTTATCTAGTGCTTCCTTTCGATCTAATGCTAGAAATTATAGTAAAAAATATATATTTGAGATCATTAAATGTAGTTATCATTTAATCTAAAATTATATTTTATAATTTCATATTAAATTATCAAACCTAATAATAAGTAGAGGAAATTGATTTAAAATGCCAACTGATAAACCACATTTAAACCTTGTTATAATAGGTCATATAGATCACGGCAAATCCACCATGATGGGCGCAATGCTCATTAAAACTGGAGCTATATCAGACAGAGAAGCACGAGAGCTTGAGAAGTTAGCAAAAGAATATGATAGAGAATCTTGGTCATATGCATATGTCTTTGACCGACTAAAAGAAGAGCGACAACGTGGTATTACTATTGATTTAGCATTCCGAAAATTCGAAACTAATTCAAAATATTTTACCATTATTGACGCTCCGGGTCATGCTGACTTCGTAAAGAACATGATCACTGGTGCCTCTCAAGCTGACGCCGCAATTTTAGTCGTTTCTGGAAAGAAAGGCGAAATGGAAGTCGGTGTTGCAGCAAATGGTCAAACTCGAGAACACGCTTATTTAGCCCAAACTCTAGGTGTTAAGCAATTAGTTGTTGCAGTTAATAAAGCAGACGCCTATGATTATAGCGAAGAGCGTTATAATGAAGTGAAAGACGCTGTTTCTGATCTCCTAAAAAATATCGGTTTTCCAGTCAAAAAAATTCCGTTTATACCTGTTAGCGGTATTAAAGCTGAAAACCTTACAGAGAAGGATGATAAACTTTCATGGTACGAAGGTCCAACCTTAATTGAAGCGATTGATACCTTTGAACTTCCTCCAAAACCTACTGGTAAACCTTTAAGAATTCCAATTCAAGACGCTTATAATATTAAAGGTACTGGAGTCGTCCCTGTTGGAAGAGTAGAAACTGGTGTATTGAAGAAGAATGATAAAATTGTTATAATGCCAACTGGCTTTGTAGGCGAAATAAGAAGCATCGAAATGCACCACGAGGAGCAAGACGTAGCAGAACCAGGTGATAACATCGGTTTTAGCATTAGAGGAATTTCTATGGAGGATGTGGGTCGTGGCGATGTCATGGGCCATCCGGACAAACCCCCAACTGTAGTCACTCCAAAGGGGAACTGGACTGGACAAATAATTGTTATTTGGCATCCAACAGCTATTGCTCAAGGATACACCCCCGTAGTTCACGCTCATACAGCTCAAGTAGCTGCTAAGTTTATCGAGCTAAACAAAAAGTTAGATCAGAAGACTGGTGCCGTAATCGAGGACAATCCGAAATTTCTCAAGAAGAACGATGCAGCAATCGTCAAACTACAGCCAATTAAAAAACTTTGCATTGAAAAATACGAAGATTTTCCCGAGCTCGGGCGATTTGCGGTACGGGATATGTCAAGAACATCCTGTGTAGGAATTGTTAAGGACCTTGAAACAGGACCATCAGAAGAATAAAGAATCTTTCTTTGATTTTTTTTAATTACTATTTAATTTTAATTTATTTTTATTTGTTGTTTTCTGCTCATCTAATTTCTATTAGCTTTAAGTAAAAATTAAATATATGTACGTTTAATACAAAACCATCTAATTCTGGGTTCTAATTTTTGATTACGATTCAAATTATGAATTTATCTAAAATCATCATCCAAACTTTTTTAAGTTGACATTTATTAACTTTTTTAACCCATTTCGAACTAAAGTAAAACCAAAATGAAATTATGAGAAACCCATATTTCAGAACAATTATTTTGGGTTTTAGTATTGTAATAGCTTTATTTCTGACCACATTCATTATTTTATTGAATATACCTGTAAAAAATGGTACTGGTTCTATTAAGATTTCAAGATTTGGAAAATTTGTATCCGAAGTTGAGATAAATAATCAAGTTGCAGGGGGTAATATCAATATAATAGAATTAAATAAAGACTCAACAAATCTAATAGAAGTAGAATGGAATATAACCCACACGGGACTATATCTTCCCCAAATATCTATTCAAATAACATATACTATTAAGAACTCTCGAATGGTTATAAATATTAATTCCCTTGTGGATATTAATCAAATATTAAGTTTGAATCTAAATATTTTTTTCAATCCAAGTTATACTGCTTATAGTTTTATATCCAATACTCAAAATGGCAATGTTAATTTCGATGCTTTTGATATTGACATTAAAGATTTTTATTTTAGGACCAGTTCTGGAAACCTAAATATTAAGTTGAACAAATGTAATATTGAAAATGATTTTGAAATATCGACTGATTCAGGAGATATAGAACTAACGTTAGACCATGTTAATTTTTTTAAGAATTTCTTTTGTCACTCTAACTCAGGTATTCAATTGTTTGACATTTGGAACATCAAGTTTAAATCAATGGCGGATTTTAATGTATCCTCAAACATAGGATACACTAGATTACATTGGATGAATCATTTTAATAAATCTCAAAATGTCAACATTAATGTCAATTCGAATAGTGATATAAAGATAAAGTTTTGGTGTCCATTAGAGATTATGCGTGGTGATATATCATTATTTACAGTTAATGGTACCACTAGATTATCTAAATCTGTTAATACATATGAGGAAATTAGCGAAAACTATTATCAAACGCCTATTATAAATGACGCCTCTTTAGATTCATATAATATTACAGCAAGATCTACTAGCGGCGAGGCGTGGGTACATTATGTTAATTGCTTCAAATGGTTAAGGTTCTGTAATTGGGGTATGGATTTTTTCCCATACAATGTAAGAGTATCTGGAAATTATTCAATGTTTATACAAGAACATGATGTTACCACGATAGATTTATTCAATATAAAGTATATATATTTAAATGAATCGAGGAACCTAACGATTAATTTTGATACTCTTCCGGTGTCCAGCGAAAAGCTTTTGTATATTGAATGGGATTTAGATTTTATCCATGCTATGGGAATTGGCGTAGGCGACCTCAATCTAAAAATATCCTACAATAGAGTATCCGATACTTTACTGGTTTATGTAGAACTCGATTTTGAATTGGATCGGATATTACCTACATTTAATGATTACAATGTTTCCGTTTATTATCATCCAAATTATATTTTTAATCAATTCTTAATATAACTTTAGAAATATTAAATTAAGAATTTGTAATAATTTTCCTATTTAACCGCATATTCGAATATTCCTTTTTTTAGTGAGATTGACGAAATTATAAACTCTTCTTTAAGATTTTTCATATTATGTGAATATTATTTTCATTTTTGTAAGATTATTTGCCTTTTCTAATTATCATAAATCGTGGTTAGAAAGGGTTAATTTTGTTAACGACTAAGAAAAAGATATGTTTGATAGGGGACCAATCTGTTGGAAAATCATCGCTTTTGTCTTTGTTACAGGGGAGAGAGATCTCCAAGGAGAGAAGCCCTACAGTAGGTTTGGAAGTAGAAGATTCTGTTCTGAACGGAAAAAATTGTTCTATTTGGGACTTAGGTGGTCAGAAAAGGTTTAAATTTATGTGGCAGGATTTCTTAAGAGGTGCTGGTTTAGCAGTAATAGTATGTGATTCAACTGAAAAAAATGTTGAAAAAACAAAAGAGATCTACGATAGGTTTGAGCGTAGTTTAGGAACGAAAATTATTGCTATCGCAAATAAGCAAGATTTACCAGGTGCTTTAACAGCTCAAGAAGTTCAGAAAAAATTAGGCGGACTAAAAACGTATGGAATGTCTGCCATTAGACCAGAGTTGCAACAAAGGATGAAGGAGATATTAGAATACGAGATTTCTACCTATTAAAGCTCTTTATTAATGCTTTTATAATGTTTTTCCTATTATGTGAGCAAGGCGCACGGGTTCTGGGATTTTTGAATCGATGCAAACTTTTTGAAATAAAGAATTAACATCTGCATACGAAATTCCTTTAGAATGAAAAAACACTTTCGAAAGACCTCCCGCTGTTTCAATAACAGTTTCATATAAATTACCTGCATTTACAATTTTTCGTAATTTAACTATGTTATTTTGAGGGAATTTTTTTAAAATAGCTTTTTTAACCGCATCAAGATCCACTTCTTTTTCAGTTACAGCAATTATTGGTTTATTTGTAGCGGTGTAGATTTCTTCTAAATCTATTATGTTAAAACCACCAAAAGTAATAGTATCGGTAAGTATAAATTGCACGTGTTTTTCATTTTGTTTAATAAGCTCGATTAAGACTTCCGTTGCATCATCTCCATCAATAATTATTTCTTTTCTGACCATGTTAACCATTCTAGTGCCTTGACAAACTATTCCAATTAAATTTGTTGTGTGCGATTCTGAAAAAAACTTAAACTTCGCATCGTCAAATCCAATTGTTATTGGGAAGTCCTTCATGATTAGCTCTCGGGTAGAAATTTTTTAATATGTATCAGGAGTTTAGTAAAAGCAATCCTTGCGTTTTGAATTTCCTCGCTTCTATTGTTTAGGTCCCCACTTAAAGAATCAACGAGAAAATTAATTATATCCTCTATCGTCATTTTATCACAAAACCATACGTAAGCAATAAGGGCCTCAACGGTGTCAGCAAGGTCGTGCGCGTCTGCCCTACTTTTTGAAAATTTTTTCATATCTGCCCTTTTTAAAGCTTCAGCTAGAATTTTTTTACTTACTTTTACTCCCGTTCGTATGTTCTTATGATTTTTATTAACTTTAGTTAGAAAAATAGATTTAGCTATTGAGTAAGTAAGATTAACGACGCCATCTCCTATTTTTGCTAATCCTTTATCAGTCCCTATCGACTTACAAGTTAGAATGATATTTATATCCTTTAACAAAAAATCATATGGCATTAAGAATAGAAGAGCAGTAATTTCTTATAAAGTTTTCATACAAATATAAAGAAGTGAGGCTTACATGAGTTTCTTAAACACTTTTTCGACTTCTCCAACTTCTGCTCTCAAGCTTTCAATCGCATTGTAAAGAATTTTTTTTATTTCATAGCCATCTTCCAACCTAATGAATACTTCCGGGGGATCTATTTTGGTGATTTTATACGCTGCTGAGTTTACACCTTCAGTTTCTAATAGGTGTTGTACAAATATATTTAAAAATCCGTGCGATTGACCTTCTATGGATAAAGTATAATCATCGTCTCTAAAACCTTTTTTCATGGCTAATGTTAGAAATTTATAAGTTGGTTCTGGTTCGGGTTCAATTTCAAAACCTTCTTCTTCTTCTTCCTCTTTATCTTCTTCCACAACGTCAACTACATCTATAGTGACTGATTCTTCTTTTGATTTTGAATCATCTGATAAATCTGGATAGTGGCTTTCTATCTCTTCATCATCTAATAGGTCTTTGTTATCGCTTTCTAAATCTTCTTCTTTTGGTTCAGCTTTTTTTTTTGCCACATTAATCCACCAAAACTAAGTTCTCTAATCTATAATTAAATAAATGTTTTTTGGTTTTAAAACAATAACAAGATAAGCATCTCTATAAATATTGGTTAGCTAGCTCCCTTAATCTCTCACTTGCCAAATATTGAAGATCCCGAGGTCCAAATAATGTGATTTTAATTACGTTTCCATCCACTTTACAATTTAGATTAAGATAATTTATTTTTTTTTGAACTTCTTCAAGAAATTTAACAATATTTGCTAACTCTCCGCTTGAATTATTGAAATTAATAACTTTTCTTCCTCCACGCCTACCCAAAATAAATCCTCTTAGTAATTATTTCTATTAATCTAAACATGAGTTAAAAAGAAGTTAGCCGATTTAATATCTTAAACTTTCAGAAACATTTCCATAATCGCTAGCTAATTTCCTAGCCTCAACAGAACCACATCTTGAGCATTTTAACTTATTTTGTCCTATTTTTTCAAGAGGCGATCCACATATGCTACAATCAGCATGGATAACACCTAGATCTTTACCTACGGTGCTCAAGCTGAATTCATTTTGTTCTTGTTTAATAACTTTAGCTCTGATAATATCAGTAATTTGAAATGCATCCGCGATTTTTTCAATAAATTTATGGGATATATGGGATACATGGATATTGCCAAAATAAGAACTATTAAAGTGAATTTTATTATTGATCGTAGCAAAATTAATACCAACAGAATAAAGTCTTAGAAATTGAATCGTTCCTATTAATATATCATTAATTTTTACCGTTTTTCGATCTTTGTCTTGGTGACTTTTAATCTCTATAGCTCTTCGTTCTTCATTGATACTGACTATTCCTGCTTTAGTGGCAAAAATTTGACCATCTCTTACGTATGTAGACCTTTTATCAGGCAAATATTCTTCCACAACGCCTAAATATTGACCCGTAAGTGCTATTTCATTATTTTTTGCAGATTCTTTCATAAATTTCAACAAAAATCTTTTAATTTCTCTATTTAATTATTATTAATTAAAATAGTTAAATTTTTTCATAATTTTTCCTAAAATAAATTATGGAGAACAGATTTTAGGCGATTAAGATAAACAAGAGAGATTTGATATCTTTGCTTCAGCAAACAGAAGGATTTTCAAATCCTAATATTAAGTTAGAACAATATTGCATTGATGCAAAGAGTGCTGTCGACATTATTTTCTTCGCAGGAGTCGAATTTAACGATATTAAAAACCGGATGATTTTGGATTTAGGAGCTGGAACCGGAAGATTATCAATAGCGTCTGCGTATCTCCAAGCAAATTATGTTTTAAGTGTAGACATAGATTTCTGCGCTTTAAAGATATTAAAAAGAAACATCAATAAATATGGTTTAGAGTCTATTATCTTCCCTATTTGTTCTGATATAAATCACTTTGAACTTTTTCGAAATGTAAATCCCGAGGCTTTCCATATCACTACGATTATGAATCCACCTTTTGGAGTCCAAAAAAAAACTGCTGATCGCTCTTTTTTAGCGAAAGCGTTTAACATCTCACATGTTGTATATTCGATACATCTAGCAAATCCAAATGTACATCAATTTATCTCGACATATATAAAAAAATATAATTGGGCGATCGATTATGTATTTCCTTATCATTTGAAACTTAATAAGACATATAAATTTCATAAACAAAAAACTAAATCAATTAATGTAAATATTTACAGATTTAAAAGAAAAATAGAGAGTTAAGAATAATTACATGTAATCCTTCCACGAATCAAAATTTTTGGGGTATTTTGCTTTAGGACCTAATGCTTCTTCTATGCGGAGTAGTTGATTAAATTTACTCGTTCTATCGCTCCTACATGTGGCACCTGATTTCATTTGTCCCGTACAAAGACCTGTAGCTAGATCAGCAATAAAACTATCTTCAGTTTCCCCAGAACGATGCGATACCATTACGTTGAACCCATTATTAAATGCCATTTTAGCCGCTTTTATTGCTTCTGTTAGGGATCCTATTTGATTAACTTTTAGTAATAGCGCACTACCTGCTTTTTCATCTATCGCTTTTTTCAATATTTTTATATTCGTAACAGTAAGATCGTCGTCGACAATTTGGATCGATCTATCAACCTTAGCTGTTAAGTTTGAAAAAGATCTAAAATCTTTCTCATCAAAGGGATCTTCGATGGATTTAAATGGGTACTCGTGTAATAAATCTAAGTAATACTCTATTAGTTCCTCATTTGTGAGCTTTTTCCCGTCAATATTATAAATTCCATCTTCGTAAAATTCACTTGCTGCTGCGTCCATTCCTAGTACGAAATCGGTGCCCATCAAAAACCCCGCCGCATCGATGGCTTCTATGATTATGTCTACCGCCTCCGCAGTTGTTGATAAATTTGGAGCGAATCCTCCTTCATCACCTACATTAATTGCGGAAGGGCCATAATTCTGTTTCAATAGCTTCTTTAAGTTTTGATAAACTTCTGCGACTTGTTGTATAGCGTTTGAAAATGAGTCAGCACCTATAGGTAATACCATAAATTCTTGTATAGCTAGGTCATTTCCAGCGTGTTCTCCCCCGTTAATTATATTACATGATGGTATAGGTAATAAGAAGTCTTCCCTGGATTTTCCATATGCTAATTCGTAGAGATATTGATATAATGGTTTCTCAGATAGAAGTGCAGCTAACTTTGAAACAGCTAAAGACACTGAAAGTATTGCATTGGCACCTAAGTTGCTTTTGTTTTCCGTGCCATCAATTGCAATCATCTCCTCATCGATGTTAGTTTGTTCTCGAACATCAAAACCTTGTAATTTATTGCTTATAATAGTGTTTACTTTTGATACTGCATTAGTAACGTGTTTACCTAAAAAAGCGTCTCCTCCATCTCGTAATTCTAAAGCTTCCATAACTCCTGTTGATGCTCCTGAAGGAACTGCAGCCCTTGCATATACTTTTCCCGCAAAAACATCAGACTCGACAGTAGGGTTTCCTCGTGAATCTAAAATCCATCGAGATTTAATTTTCGTGATTTTATAATCTGTCATTTTATCGTTTCTTTGTCCATTTTTTAAAGTTGTATAATAATAAATAAAGAAACTTTAATTCTTAATAGTATTTTTTTATTTATTATTAGTAAATCTATTTATATTTGGTGTTACATTGTCAGTTGAAAACAAACCATGGGTGGAAAAATATAGACCTCGCTTATTAGATGATGTGGTTAACCAAGAAGGAATTCTTAAACGACTGAAGCAATTCGTAAAGGATAAATCGATGCCACACCTTATATTCGCTGGTCCCGCTGGTACTGGTAAAACAACTTCTGCGTTAGCTATAGTAAAAGAATTATATGGTAGTAAAAAGAGGATTAATACTACATTTCTCGAACTGAATGCAAGTGATGCTAGAGGTATAGATGTTATAAGAACATATATCAAGGATTTTGCCAAAGCTAAACCTCCTTCCGATATTCCCTTTAAAATTCTAATCTTAGATGAAGCAGATAATATGACCGCACCTGCCCAACAGGCTTTAAGGAGAACAATGGAAAAACATACACGCAACTGTAGGATGATATTAATTTGCAACTATTCTAACAAAATTATTCCACCTATTCAATCTAGATGCGTTGTTTTCCGCTTTTCCTCTTTGAGTAACGAAGATATAAAAACCCGTGTCAGATTCGTTGCAAACAAAGAGAATATAAGCGTGAGTTCTGATGGTTTAAACGCTTTGGTTGACATATCTAAGGGAGATTGTCGCAGAGCTATAAATTATCTGCAATCATGCGGAACAATATCTAAAAATATTGATCAAGATGTGGTATTCCGAGTTGCTGGAGAAGTCCCACCAGAACGGATCAGAGAAATTCTTAAAACTGCTCTTAAGGGGCAATTACAATTTTCAATAAAATTGTTAAATGATATAACAAGAGAGTATGGATTGTCAGGCATAAATATCATCAAGAACATACATCGAGAAATTTACGACTTGGATGTATCGGAAGATGTAAAAATAGAGCTAACGAAAATCCTTGCGGAGTTCGAGTACCGATTAAGTCAAGGAGGTACGGAAGAAATTCAATTACAGGCCCTTCTCGCTAATATTGTTATGCTGCATGAGACTAAATAATTTCTGTTTGGTCGAAAATTTTTTTTCCTGTTGCATAAAGAATTTTTTCATTCTCTCTTTTGATTTAGCATCAATTGTGAATTGCACCTTTTTTCCATAATTAATATCCCATAATATTAATCCTAAGGGGTCAGCGGGTTGATATGAGTAGGTTTTGGAGGGATCAAATAAATCTAAAAACTGTTCATAGTTAATTTTTTCTAAACCAAGTTCAAAGATCTTAGCAACCATTCTTCTAATTTGTTGTCTTAAAAAAGCCCTACTCTTGAAATCGAAAATTAGGAAATCATCTTCTAAAGCTAGAGATGCTAACAAAATGTCTCTGATAGTTTTTTCATTGTCTTTCTCTCGTTTGGAAAAGTTACTAAAATCGTGTCTTCCCTCAAATGATTTACACGCTCTCATCATTTCGTTTAGATTATTTGAGTTTATTTTTCTACAAAAGATAACTGAATAGGGAACTAAATACTTGTAATGTCTATACAGTGCATTGTATCTTGATAAAAAATCTCTTGATACTTCGGAATACCCCCAGATTCCAATATTTTTTGGGAGAGCTGTATTGATCTCCATTAAAATAGGTAATTTTTCGGTAATAAAAGAAAAAGTAGATCCTCGGGCTGAAACGTACTTATCGGTTCTGCTTGCTACTTCAAAACCCGATTTCTTATCATCTTTTATATAATTTCTCTCCTTTAAGGCGTTCAATAGACATTCTTCAACAGTTGGATAATCGGGTTGGCGTTGAGAACCATAATATTTTTTCGACCCAATATAATAGAATTTAAAGATATACCTCGTTTTTTCCATTCCTATTAATTACATAATTAAATTTTTAATAATTTTATGTATGAAATAGGATTTTTATAATAATTGAATTTCGTGTTATGATATCAAGACCAATTAATTTGTTAAAAAACAATCTTTTAATGTTTTAAAATCTTTTAAATTTCATAACTATTATACTGTTTAACAATAATATTAAAGAAAAAATATGTCCAATATTTTCTCATCTCTAAAAAATCTCAAAGATCGTACGAGAGCAAGCGTAACAATAAAATCATTTAACATTGTGTTTTTCTTAGCTCTCTTTTTAGTTGTGTTTTTAGCCATTTTCATAAGGCTATCACCGATTGTGTCTGGTAATTACCTAATAAAAGCATTTGACCCATGGATACAATACTACAACGCAGAATATTTATCAACGCATTCTATATTTGAATATTTTAATTGGCATGACCTAAAAAGTTGGTTTCCTGAAGGAGTTAACCGTGGGAGCCTTAGACCTGGATTGACTTTCACGGTAGTAGCAATTTATCAAATAGTGAATTTTTTAGGGATTCCAATATCTTTATATGATATATGCTACTTCTTCCCAGCGGTTATGGGAGGAGCATCTGTTTATGCAATTTATCTCGTAGGTAAAGAAGCGCTTGATAGAAGATGCGGATTAGTCGCTGCTTTTTTCTTAGCTTTTAACCCGGGTTTCATGCAACGGACAACGGCAGGATTTTTCGATAATGAAACTATTGGTGTTTTCGCTGCTTTAATGACTTTTTATTTCTTTATTAAAACAGTAAGAACAGGGAAATTCTATCATTCAATTTTAGGGGGAATCTTTTCTGGTTATTTAGCTTTAAGTTGGGGTGGATACAATTTCGTTTTTTTAATTCTTCCTATTGTTTGCGGTATTATGATTTTACTGAAAAAATACGATTCTAACCTTTTAATTGCGTACGTTGGCATAGAAGGAGTAGGTTTATTAGTATTTGCCTTTAGTGTTCGTTTTCCAATTGGTGATTTCCTTACTAGTTTGGAACTTGGTGGAGTTTTTTATTTTACTATTTTTCTAATCATATTTCACCTTATATATACAAATAGAAACAATTATTCTCGTTTATATAATGGTATAATAAACACTATAAAGTGGGGGATTATCCCTGTAATCGCTACATTAGGCGTAATTATATGGGTTGCACCAAATCTAATTCCTTTTGGATTTGGTCAAAGATTTTTAAGCATATTAAGTCCTTTAATTAGAGAGAGTATAAGTATTGTAGCTTCCGTAGCTGAACATATGCCGAGTTCATGGAGTGTATTTTATTATAATACTTTGATTCCTCTAACTCTTTTACCTCTTGGATTATTTTTCTTATTTAAAAGAGCTAATGTTGCAGATATCCTATTATTAACCTTTTTACTTTTAATTTTTTATTTTACTGGCAGTATGATTCGAATAATATTATTATTTGCCCCCGCAGCATGCTTAGTGGGTGCGTATGGATTAGTTAATGTTTTAAAAATTTTTGGCAGTTTTTATGGAGAAAAAAGAATAGGTGTTAGTAGAAAACGCAAACGACAAGTGAAGCGTATGGTAGGTAAATCGGAAATAGGAGCTGTTTATTTCATTGTTGGGATTATGTGTATGGCTCAAGTTATGCACGCTTCTAACATCGCATTAACTCAACTATCGCAGAGTCAACTATCGCCAGGAGGATATTACCACGATTGGGAAGAAAGTCTAACTTGGATGAAAACTAATCTGCCTGGTACATCTGTTGTTGTCTCATGGTGGGATTATGGTTATTGGCTAACACCGATAGGCAATATGACTACAGTTAACGATAATGCAACCATTAACGAAACTCGAATAGGTTTAACAGGAATGGCATTGATGCAAACAGACGAAATATTTAGTGCTAAAGCGTTTCAAGCATTAAGAGCAGACTATGTCTTAGTCTATTTTGGAATGCTGTATCCTAATTTAGGAGGTGATGAAGGTAAGTGGCCATGGATGGTAAGGATTTGTAATGATAACTATCAAACATATAAGAATTATGGAATGGAAGAAGATAATTGGGCTCCGAATTCTGTATTCATAGAAAGTGAATATTATAACACTTCAGCGGGGAAACCCACTCCAAAATGGTTCCAAAGTCAGTTAGTTAGGTTAATGTTTAATGGGAATCCAACTAGTCCTCCCCAAGATCCTAATAACCCCCAAACATTTACTGAATATTATCAGGCCGCAATCCATTCAAGAGTCGATACTAACGGGGATAGATACGTGATACATATACCTGAGAATGGACAATACGAATTCAAAGTATTTAAACCTGAATACACCTCATCAAATGGAATGGTTAAATTGTTTAAGCTTGATTACACTGCTTTAGAATCTAGTTTTCTAATACAAAATCCGGAAGTATTCGATACGGGTTATGCTACTTTCAAATTGAAAAACACAGGTTTAAGAGATTTAACAATAAATGATGTAAAGATAAACGGTGAGAGTTATAATTTTAATATGGGCAAAGGATTTGAAACAAATACTCTAAACGCAGCTGATGATGATTTGGTTTGGGTAGACATTAAATCTAGTGGAAAATATTTTGAAGAAAACGATGTAGTACACATTGAAGTAGAAGCTCAATCAATCGCGATTGATTCATCACCTTTCACTTTCACTAACGATACAAGCAGTCTATTTGTAAAAGAAGCTCAAGAAGGAGATATTAGGATTAATAAAATCAACAGTAAAGTTGTTCAAGTTGATGAGTCGTTGAGTGAATTAAATCTCGAAATTGAGAATACGGGACAAACTACAGTAATACTGAAAGATTTCTATATCGAAAATGAGACAAATACACTTAATAATATAATTTATGTTTCAGGATCTCCAATTTTAGAACCTGGTCAAACAGCATATGTTAATATCGTAAATACTCTCTTTCCATTTTATCCATTAAGAACTGAACACATAATAGGCGTAGTTACCCCTAATAATATCACAGATGAGTTATTATTCACCTCAAATTACGATCCATTTAAAATTTCTATTCTTGAAGAAAGCAGAATAGCCTCCCCAGAAGCACTAATTACCATTCAAACTGATTTTCGAAAACATTTGCCAATTAATCTCGAGAAAACATTTGCATATACTTATGATAATGGTACTACTCACGTAAACTTAATGGTTAAAAATACTGGAGATATTATACTAGGGCTAGACTCGATATATCTAACTACATCTTCAAGTTGGACATCCATATTGGATTTTGTGCCCTTTAATTTAATTCCTGGGCAAGAAAAAAGTCTTACTATAACAGCCTCAGATTATTTAACAGGCATTGAAGTAAACGATGAGTTAGGAATTATCGTGACTGCAAATTTCGAT
The DNA here is from genome assembly GCA_030615235.1 of Promethearchaeota archaeon. Taxonomy (GTDB): domain Archaea; phylum Asgardarchaeota; class Lokiarchaeia; order Sigyniarchaeales; family SOKP01; genus SOKP01. The sequence goes on along the minus strand of JAUWZR010000018.1, from coordinate 4,940 downwards.
GGCAATACAAAAGCTTCTGATATTGGATTCGTTCATACGATTGTAGACAAGCCAGATATTGAAATCCTTGATGTCGTAGAAGGACATACTGCTTCTTTTATAGCTGCTAACGAAACGGGCAAAATTTTAATCAAAAACACGGGAGATGAAGTTATTACATTAGATAAATTATATCTGAATAGTTCCACGAGTTTATCCTTTACAAATGATGTTATTTTTGAATATGGAGATATAACCCTAGATATACAAGAGTGTGCTTTAGTTTCTTTCAATATTACTGGATTAAAATTAAATTCCTCTAATATTGTAAATGTAAACATCACTACAAACACTTCTGCTCAATACAGCATGGATTTCTCCGCATTTGTTGATTCAAACTTATACGATATAGATATTGATAATACTGGAACAACTGCTTCAGCTACAATCAATGTATTAATTAAGATAGAAAATAATGGCATTTTTAATGTTACGGTAGATTCAATAAATATCAATGGTACGTATATCCCCTTAGTTAATTTTACTGAAAGTATTTACGAAATCGGAGCGGGTAGTTCAATTCAATTTACAATAACCACGAGTGATCTCAAAAGTATAATGGGTGGTATTGACATCGATCAAGACGACATATTAATAATAATAGTCCGAACAAAAGAAGGAGCAGAAGATATCCACGAAGAAACTGTAGCCTCTTAATATTTGTGTATTTATTTTTTAGAAAAAATCATAAGTTATGTTTGATTAAAAAATCTATAGACCTATCGTCTATATATTGTATTTAGCTTCATCTCTAATTAACCTTATAATTTTGGTGTTTGATATATGATCTCTAAATTCAAAATTGAATCGGACTTTATACCTAGTGGAGATCAGCCAGAAGCAATAAAAGTGCTTGCTAATAATATTAAGAGAGGAAAAACCTTTCAAACTTTACTAGGAGCTACTGGCACAGGGAAAACATTCACTGTTGCAAACATGATTCAAGAAATTCAGAAACCTACTTTGGTTATGGCGCCAAATAAAACACTAGCAGCACAATTGTATAACGAACTTAAAGAATTATTTCCTGAAAATGCTGTTCACTATTTTGTTAGCTACTACGATTATTATCAACCTGAAAGCTATATGCCTGTGACAGGTTTATATATTGAAAAAGATTTCAGTGTGAACGAGGAAATCGAGAGATTAAGATTAGCTGCAACTCATGCAATTAGAACAAGGAACGATGTTATCATTGTTGCAACTGTCTCATGTATTTATGGTATTGGTGATCCAAAAATTTGGACAGCAATTTCCCTGAATCTTGATGTTGGTCAGACTATTCAAAGGAAGGAGATAATAAAAAGATTAATCCTGATGAACTATGAAAGAAAGGATATCGAGTTTAAACCAGGTATAGTCAGAGTAAAAGGAGACATTGTCGATATCTTTCCAGCGTATTTGAACAACGCAATTCGCGTTTCATTATTTGGAGATGTAATCGAGTCTATACAAGAAATTCATTATGTTTCTAATAATGTTTTAAATGAATTATCAAATTGTAGGATATTCCCTGCCACTCATTTTATAATACCAGAAGAAAATAAAGCTAAAGCATTAATTTCAATTGAAGAAGAGTTAGAGCAGCAGGTAGCCAAATTCATGAAAGAGAAGAAATATGCCGAAGCCCAATGGATTGAAAAAAGAACAAAATTTGATCTTGAAATGATGAGAGAAATGGGATGGTGTAAAGGAGTGGAAAATTATTCTAGACACCTAGATGGCAGACCACCTGGTAGTCCACCGATGTGTTTAATTGATTATTTTCCAAAAGATTTTTTAATAGTTGCTGACGAAAGTCATATTACGATTCCTCAAATTCATGGAATGATTGGGGGAGATAGATCAAGAAAAAAGAACCTCATTGATTTTGGATGGAGACTTCCTTCCGCATACGATAATAGGCCTTTAACTTTTGAAGAATGGGAATCGAAAATAAACAACATAGTTTTTATGAGCGCTACTCCAGGAAATTGGGAACTTAAAAAAAGCGGTGGAGTATCTGCTGAACAAATAATTAGACCAACAGGATTAGTTGATCCTTATGTGGAAATTCGTCCCGCTAAAAATCAAATTGATGACTTGTTAGATGAAATTAGGAAAGTCATAGCCAATAAAGGAAGAGTTTTGGTGACTACTCTTACAAAACGAATGTCAGAAGATATCGCTGAGTACTATTCCGAAATAGGTTTAAAGGTTGCTTACTTACACTCAGAAGTAGGAACCGTTGAGCGATTTGAAATATTAAGACGTTTAAGAGATGGTACTCACGATGTATTAGTGGGAATTAATCTTCTTAGAGAGGGATTAGATCTACCCGAAGTTCAATTAGTAGCAATTTTAGACGCAGATAAAATGGGATTCTTACGCGACACGCGATCGCTTATACAAACCATTGGTAGGGCTTCTCGTAACATTGAAGGTAGAGCGATATTATATGCCGATAAGACAACCCGAGCTATGAAAGAAGCAATTGAAGAAACAGATAGAAGAAGAGAAAAACAGATAGTTCACAATAAGAAATTCAATATTACGCCTCAAACTGTTAAGAAAAACATCTTAAATTCGCTTTCTGAGGAACACGAGTACAAGGAAAGAGAAAAAAAGAAATTAAAAAGATCGGTAAAAGACAAAATTGAAGAGTTAGAAAAACAAGGAGATATGGATATTATAATCCAATATCTTGAGAGCAAAATGTTTCTGGCAGCCAAAGAACTACGATTCGAAGATGCTGCTTATTTAAGAGATAAAATCAAGGAAACTAAGAGAAATTATAAAATAAAATAATGAAATTTTTCTATCTAGAAAATATTTATTAATTGCGTTTTCTTATAAAAATATAAGATTTAATTCCAAATCTAAAATTTTAGTGGGCAATTTAAAGATGCAAAAAATCTACAAAAATTTAATTTTTACTCTCATAATCGCGTTAGTGCTTCTTATTCTAGCAATAGTTATTTCATTTTACATATCACGATTTCTACCAGGTGATCCCGTTTTACCTTACCTTCCTGAGGGAACAATTGATTGGAACGAATATGAAGCTATTAAGGAACAATTAGGATTAAATCAGCCTGTCATAATACAATTTTTCCTTTTTGCTTTTAGAATGCTTTCGGGTGATTGGGGATTATCTTTTTCTCTTGCTAGGGGCCTTCCTGTGCAGTCATTGATATTGGTAACCTTACCTCGTACTCTGGATCTGATAATCTTGCCATTAATTATTGGATTGTTTTTAGGATTGATACTCGGAAAATTTTCAGTAAAAACCAGATCGAAAATAGGAAATAGATCTATTCAAGTTCTTTCTCTTATAGGTTTTGCATTTCCCATTTTCTTGCTTGCCATGTTGTTTCAATTCTTTCTTGGTTATGTATTTCCCATATTTCCTGTAACTGGGTATAAAAGCGTTACTTATCCCGATCCACCACTAGTGACTGGTTTTCGAGCTATTGATTCATTGCTTTCTGGACAATGGTATTTACTTACTGACTATCTGTATCATTTAGTTCTTCCATGGATAACTTTAACTATCTTTATCACGGTATTTACTATTATATTAGTCCGATCATATCTTATAAATCAACTAAATCACTTAGAAGATGGAGAAACACGCTCCATCGTCCCGTTCACCTTTCAAGTTGGATTGGGGTTTGCAATTATTTTCGCATTCTTGATGGTAACCGAAACAATGTTTGGCTTCTACGGTATCGGTCAACTCTTACTAAATGCTATTTTTAATGCTGATTATTATGCAATAAATGGAGTTCTATTTTTAATCTCGATAAGTTTTGTACTTTTGATTACCATTTCCCTTCTCTTGTTTATATTATTCGGAAAAGTTAAGAGTCAGTCTTTTTCTAAGCGACTAAGCATTTCTCAAATGGATAACGAGGTGAAGTTGACATGAATAGCATGAATAATTCTGAAATTAGTATGAAAAAGAACAACAATTTATTGGATAAGTTCAAAACCGAAATAAAAGAACTTGGTCATTATTTATTCTTGAAATTGAAATCTCCCTTAACGATCATTGGCTTGGGAATCATTATCTTTGCGATAATAATTTCAATATTTCCTCAGATACTCACTCCTTATTCGCTCACCGATGCAATTGGAAGCTATCCTGGATCATGGAACCCTCCATCACCCGATCATCCTTTGGGACAAACTATGTTTGGGAGGGACGTACTTGCGCGAATTATTTACGCCATACCCAATTCCTTAAAGCTAAGTATTTCTGTAGTCCTCATTGGATTAATATGTGCATTGATCATAGGGATTCCCATAGCATTATTAAATAAGAAGTTAAATATATCTGCCGAAATCCTACTAATTCCAATATTCATGGTTCCGTTAGTGTTCGTAATGATTTATGGTTACTTTTTATCTTTTTATAACTATGAATATCCATTCCTTGTTGGCTTATTTTGGACCCCATTTTTTACATATCTAATTGCGAGAGAACGAACCTCATTCTATGATATTAGTAAAAAAGTAATTCCTTACATTCCTCTATTTATGGGAGTAACCATTCTAATTGATACATTCATAGGTCTTTTAGTGTTCTCATCGTCTTTTACCATCCAACTTGGTGCTGAAATTTCGATAGCACGACTATATCTTTATACTGCACCCTGGGCTTCCTTATTTCCCAGTTTAGCCGTTTTCATTTTATTGTCTGGATTTTTCATCCTTTATGGGGGCCTGCAAAAATCACCTGAAGAGCTTCAAGAATTAAGAAGAGTTGTGTAACTAATTATATTATTTTTTCTATTTTTAATTTGAATGTATTTAATTATATGATTGGAAGTTTTTAAATTTAAGAATTGATTTTTTCTTGAATCCGAGATTATTATCGAGTAATTAATGAAATTCCAAATATAGTGTATAATTTTCTT
>JAUWZR010000010.1 GCA_030615235.1 Promethearchaeota archaeon | reverse complement strand
ATCATCTCCATCGTCTTGGCATTGATCATGAATACGAAAATACAATAACGATACGGGGTATACCACTTAAGTATGATTGGTATCTTCCAAAATACAAAACTTATATTGAATATTGGGGTTATTATGGGAAAAATTACATGAAAAGAAAAGATGAAAAGCTTAACTTGTATCGAAAAGGGAAATTAAAGTTAATCTCAATCGAAGATATTATGTTAAAAGATATTTATTCCAATTTAGAAAAGGAATTGAATAGATTAATTAAAAAGGATAAAATAGTTAGTGTTAAAAAACATTGTCCTAATTGTGGAATAGAATTGGATAAAAGATTCTAAAATTATCAATTTAAGATTTTAAGCAAGTTAATTTCGAGATAGATGATAATTGAGGAATAAGAACTTTTTTTGATGCATTCTAGTTTTATTGGGGAACTAAAAACACTATTTATTATTCATAAATTAGATAACCGTTTCACGAAATAACAATTAAATACCATTTATTGGATTCTAATTTTAATACATCTAGTATTATTAAGAGAAAGTTTTTATATTAAAATGTAAGTTTATTACTTACTATATTGTATAAAGAATAGTTTATACATTAGAATGAAATCTAATTAAAATCTAAAAGAGGTAATAAAAATTTCACTTGAGGATACATTTACTGGAGCGAAAAATGCTTTTCTTATATTAGATGCTTTTATAAGTACGGTGGTAAAGGAAATTGGAGAGAATAAAGCGTATAGTATGATTGAAAAAACCTGTCAGAACATGGGAGCGCTACAAGGTAAGATGTCAAAGAGCCAAGCAAGACGGGAAAAGATTAAAGAGATGAATCCACGTAACGTAGCATTATTAGCTTCAGACGCTATTAAGGGATTTGGTATTGCATCAGAGATCCTTAAAGAGAGCGACGAAAAAGTTAGCATAAAAGTAAAGAAATGTCCTGTGTATGAAGCTGCTAAAATGATGGGTTTTGACCCAGAACCACTTTGTCGAAGTAGTTCTCTGCCATTTATGGATAGTTTAGTTAAAGAACTAAATCCTAATTTACAATATGGGCTCGAAAAATTCAGAACAGGACAAGATGATTTCTGCGAAGAGTCAATTTCATTGATAAAATAAAACAGGTTTGATAAAGCAATTATTGAAAAATATCTTAAATTTTATTTCTTTTTTTCTTTTCTATTTTTATTAAACTTCTAAAGGGTAGAGACTTTTGGAATATATTCTGTTATTTCACGAATTATAGAAAGTTCAGATTCAAACTTCACCACTAATTTTGATTTAGCCCAACGAGAAAATGCAGAATAACTTCACAAAAATGTCAAAACATATATAGATATCAGATCTAATTCTTCATCACCAAGAAATTTAATTTAATGAATAATAAGTTCAAGTAAGAGGTAAAAAAAAATGGGCATCTATATGCTGACTGTTTGGTATCCACCCCATAAAGCTACTGATATGGCAAAGTTATACTTGAAGCAACCGAGAGACATCCCATTCGTTACTAAATGGAGAGTTTTTACTGCGGCAGGAGGATTAAACGGCATTAAAGAATATCATCTAATTTATACAGAAAGAGGTAAATTGGAAGAAGCGGGAGGAGAGTTACTTAAATATTTCATGCCATTCATCAATATTGAGGGTTTTAGATATCTAATTGAACCCCTAACGGGGGTTTCAGATGGGTACGCTCTACTTGGGATGAAATGGGACTAATATTGGCGTGTTTTGAGGAAAAATTCATAGGCTGTATTTCTTTTAATAATCAAAATCCTTTTTTTTTAAAATATTGACAAAAAGCTTTTTTATAATAATATATTGGGTTATTTCACGAATTCATGCTCCTTATACTCTTTTACACAATATTATTAGAAATTGATACAAGAAGATTAAAATTAAAATTACTAAAGATTGTAATTTTCAGTTAAGTTAAAGCTCTAACATCAAAAGTCTTGAATTGAAGAGTTCGATACAAAATACATCAGAGACATTAGAAATGAAATTTTGTTAAAAAATTAAATTTGATAAGGTTTTAGAAAAATGATTGTTTCGGTAGAATATTACAATTTAAATATGACTATTTAGCCAATCTCTAAGGTCATTTAATACTATTCTTCTATCTTTTTCGATTTCATTATATACTTCATGGTATAAACCTTCATAAATTTTAATGGTTTTGTCATGCATTTTAAACAGGTTATCAAGTTCGTCGCATCCTTTAATTAATTTATCTTCTGAGCCGCACTGAACCAGCAAGTTAATTTTAAAATTGCTTACAACTGGCTTGAGATTTTTGAAATTTTTTATCATTTCATATCCTAATCTTGCGGTAATTTTATCTGCGTTGACTAAAGGGTCGGTTTTATAATTTTTTACTACTTCTGGGTCGTGGCTTAAGAATTTTGTATCAATTCTAGGATTAAATTTCATTTTAGGGGCAATTTTTGAGAAAGCTTTGACTATTAATTTAAGGAATCCACTAGTTTCTTTACCAGGGTTAGTACCCGTTCCCGAAAGAATAAGCCCATCTAAAAGATGCTCGTATTTTTTTGTGAAATAAATGGCGATAAATGAACCGAGTGAGTGCCCTAACATAAAAATTGGTAAATCAGAGTGTTTTTCTTTTATTAAATCGTAAAATAATTTTTCATCTTCTATGAATTGGTCAAAAGAATCTACATAATTACGTAATCCCTCGGATTTACCATGACCGAGATGATCGTTAGCATAAATTGCAAAACTTTCCGGAATTAATTCATTCACAACATTTTGATATCTACCAGAATGTTCAAATCCACCATGTACAAGTTGAATAACTGCTTTAGGGGTATTTGGAATCCAGGCTTGATAATAAATGTTTAAATCTTTTACTCCTTTAAATTTACCCTCTATATGTTTCAAATACTCATCTCACTGTTTTTTATTTTAAATAGAAATATACAAATTATAAAATTATATGTTTTATTATTAAATATTAATGTTCTCTATTTTCCTAGTAATTTTAGTGCCGTGTTCACTGCTTCAGTAGCATTAGGGGCATAGGAATCCGCTCCAATAGATTGAGCGAAACGACTAGATGCAGGAGCACCACCGATCATAATCTTAACCCGTTCTCTTAAATTATTGGCTTTCAGAGCTTCAATTATACCTTCCATTTCTAACATGGTTGTAGTTAATAATGCGGATAATCCTATAATATCTGGTTCATACTTTTTAACTGAATCTATAAATTTATCCTTATGCACATCAATACCTAAATCTATTACTTCAAAGCCTGCGCCTTCAAACATAATTACAACCAAATTTTTTCCGATATCATGGATATCTCCTTTTACAGTACCGATAACTAACTTCCCTATATATTCTTTTTTAGTATCTCCAAGTTTTGGTTTAATAATTTTCATCCCTTCTTTAAATGTTTCAGCCGCTTGCATCATATCAACTACGAAATATTCTCCCTTTTTGAATTTATCACCCGCTAACCTTAAACCTGTAATAAGATCTTCCATAATTGCTATGGGTTTTGTATTTTTTAAAGCTTTTGTTACAGCCTCCTCAATATCATAAACTTCACCTTCCTCAACCAAAGTAATTAGCGAAATTATTTATACACCCCATATGCATTTACTGATTCGAGAATCAAATCGATTTTTGATAAATCAGTTCCTAAAGGAACTGCAGCTATTCCTATTCCCATAGGAACCTTATTTTCCACCGCAAGTTCACACACTTTTTTTACATGTGCTTCAATTTCTTTTTTAGTCCCATCTCTTAAGAATTTGCCATGAATTAGGTGTTGATATGGAGTTTTAAGTTCTTTTGATAGATTAATCATTTCTTCGTCATATGTGTCCGATGTTAAACCAATTTCATTTTGGGGGAACATGTAATTGTTAAAACATGCAATTCCGCTAAGAGCAGGATATTTACTAATTTCCTTTGCTGAACTCGGAGAAGGGGGCATATATCCTGCTGTTGGACGGTGCTTTTTAAACTCTTTCCACACTGTTTCTACATACGGATATATATAGGTGAGAAAATCCTCAGGAGACATAATTGGTGGATTAGCATACTGATTTACTATTACCATACCAAGCATATTAATTCCTTGGTCCTTATACATCTTCCCTATATGTATACTGGCTTCAGTAGCAAAGTCCATGATCTTTGGAAAAAAAGTAGGATCTCCCCTTTTTTTTATTTTTTCTTTATGTACTGAATCCCTGGCATTTAAAAAATCCTTATAGAGAATAAAATCCTGAAATAGCTTCTCTCCACGCAATAGAATTGCTAAATCAAAAGACTCCTCGATAATAGGGGGAGACATCATTTCTGGGTATCGATCTTGAATTTCAACGCATAAATCTATCTGGGTTTTTAAAAATCCTTCCATTTTGGGTAATTCTAATTCCTCAAATGTTTTTGTTTCAAGAGCATATATCTCCGGAGATGGTTCAATCATGCGTGATATCCGCATTGTCGTTCCCATCTCAACTTGACCACAACCTGCTAATCCCAACCAACTTGCTGGCATAGCTGCATCTACTTGAGGAAATCTTTCTCGTAATATGTTAAATAATTCTAGATTTGCTTCCACACTACTAGTCAAACGCACAAAATCATAATTAGGATCAAGTAATTGAGGATGAACATTACTTGGAACAAGTAAAGTAGCCACTCTATCCACTCTAGAAAACAATGATATTAATAGAAACCTTTCACCACCATTTAATGGACGCCCTACCGTCATTTTTACTTTTCCTTTAACTATATCTTTAACGATTCTAAACATTTTCAGATTCACTTAGTAATTTTTCCTAAAAATAAATGATTTACATTTACTTTTACGCTTCTAATGTATAAATAGTTTTTATTTCTTCCTTTTTATTTTTTTTTTTCACAATAGTTCTTGAACTCACAATTTTAATTCTCTGATGCAAATGTTGAGATATGACTTGAAAATTGTATATTTTTACAAAAATCTATTTTTTTAAATTAAAAGTAAATTTACAATTAAAAGTTAAATAGGTCTCTTTTTTCAAGAAGTTGCGCCAGCTGTTTTCCCACTTCTTTTTAAGTTCATTTTTTTCCTGAAAAACTTGCTGGATTTTACTCTTAGGCATAAATAATTTCAATCAACCACAATTAAAAAATGTGATTAATCGTATCTAAAATAGTCTAAAACAAGTTAAAAATTATATGTAAGCATTTTTTCAACTATAAGCAGAAATAAAAATCAAGTTTACTTATTATACAATAGATATTTATAACCTATTCACTTTAATATATCATAGAAGATGTCAGATATTATCGAAAGTAATCCCGAGATTCTTGGAGGAAAGACTATAATAAAAGGAACAAGAATTCCAGTCGCATTAATTTATGAATTAATAGGTTTGAATTATTCGATAAATCAGATATTAGAAGAGTATCCTCATCTTAATAAACAGATAATCTTAACTTTACTTGAAATTGGAAAGGATGCGAATAAAAACCTTTCAAATATAAACATTGACGACATTATCAGTAAAGAGGTTTGAGATTGAAATTTCTTCTTGATGAGAATGTTCCTATTTCAATAAAGAAAGTAATTCAAGATAATGGATTTGAAGCCTTTACTTTATATGATTTTAATATGTTAGGTATTCAAAATGGGAAGGTTGCTGAACTTGCTTTGAATAATAATGCCATTATCTTGACATTAGATTCTGACTTTTTAAATTTAAATAGGAATCTTCAAACTAAAAGTCGTATTGTTTATATTAAACTACATCCAAGAGATCCAGTTAAGCTTAGGAAAATAGTAAATAATTTTTTAAAAAAATACAGTTCTAAATTAAATAATCCATTCAAATTAATGATAACTGAGACTGATGAAGTCTATGAGCTATTTTAGCACTATTTCGGATATATTGAGAATATTTGTTTAATACAGGTTAAATTTCATAAGATTCTATTGTTAACCCGAAATCTTGAAAGTGGCAAATATTTCTTGTTATCAATTTTTCGGCATTCGTTAGCTTTGCTGCTGTACCTATTATACAATCTGCTAAATCAAGTGTGATTCCCTTTGCTCTTAAGTATCCTTTTAAACTTCCTGATTCTTGGAGAATTTGTGAATTTAAAGGAATCATATTGGGCTTTTGAGGTATGATTTGATCTTTATCCAAGAAATTTAAAAAATTATTTTACTCCTTTTTTGTTCGACTACATCTTCAGTTAATCCAAAATCATCTACAAATTTCTCAAATAATTGAGATACTTCACCAGTGTGGATTACCTTATCTGGACAGATTGTTACACAATGCATACAAGCAATACATAATTTTCTGTTAGTTTCCCCTGAAATTGCATCAAAAGCTTTTACTGGGCATTCTTTTTCACATAAGTAGCACATACTGCAATCATCCTTACCTCTCGAAGGATAAAATTTAGCATAAGGACCTTTTGTTTCTTCAGTTTTCACTGGTTTATAGGAGAATTCCGATAAGTCAATATTAAATTTGGTGTCCTTTTGAAACCTTATAATCGATTGTAATGCAAATTCTGTAGCAATATCAAAATCTAATTGATTAGGTCGGCCTTCTGCTAGTGACCATCCTTTTGCGACATTGAATGAATGCTTTCCGATAAATTCTGCCGACAAAACCACCTGAAAATTTGCTTCTGTTAATAAAAAATATGTAACTTGATGTGCCCACTCTAACTCTCGTGCACCGTATGTAAAAAACATAGAGCATTTTAGATTCCTACCATCAAGTGTTCTCATCCAATCCTCAGCAACAGTGGGAGGTCTTCCTCCGAAAACTGGAAATCCAAAGATACACGCATCAAACTCTAAGAAATCAAATTGAGATTGTCTACTATCAGGTGTAATTATGTTTGTCAGTTTTACAGAGTTTCCTTCTCTTTCTAAAATCGCAACAATGTGATTTGAAATAGTTTCAGTTATCCCGGTTGCTGAGAAATAAAAAAGTGCAAAATTCATTGGATTAATATGATATAATAATTAGTGTTTTTAAAGTTAAATATAAATAAAAACCTTTCGCCATTACTGTCAAATTATGGATGGATATCTTGATAATTAATAAGTTGAATATAAATTAGGTTGAGAAAATACCAATTGAAATTAGTAAAAGTTGTTTATGACAGTTATATATAAGCTCTACTACTTATTTTTAAATTGATAACCGTTTCACGATCTCTTTTTTATCATAAGGATACTTTTAGTTTTAATTTCTTTATGAAGATAATAATGTATAAAAGAATTAAACAACCATATGGAAATATTGAAGATTTTTTATTTAATTGAACACTAAATTTGGTTCGGATTGACTTTTCAATATAATCAGTTGCGAGATAGATATTTATGTCAAGAATGTTCGATTCTATGAAGATAGGAAAAACGGCGGTTAGTAATCGCTTTGTTCGTTCTGCTACGTGTGAAAATATGGCTAATGACAAGGGATTTGTAACTGATAACATGATTAAGATGTATAAAACGCTTGCGAAGGGAGAAATTGGGCTAATTATTCTTGGATATATGTATATTCATCCTTTTGGCAGAGGATTTAAATACCAAACTGGCATTTACAGCGATGATCATATTCCGGGGATAAAGGCAGTCGTAGATACGATCCATAAGGAAAATGGAAATGTTGTTGTACAACTAGCGCATGCAGGACCACAGACATATCCACAAATTATAGGAACTACACCTTTAGGGCCTTCTAAGAAAGTTAGGAACCCTTTCACCTTCTCCAAACCAAAAGAGATGAGTGAATCGGAGATTCAAGAGACTATTTCACTTTTTGGCGAAGCAGCAGAGCGTGCGGTGAAAGCAGGTGTAGATGCGATTCAGATTCATGGAGCTCATGGCTATTTAATAAATCAATTTCTTTCGCCTTACTTTAATCGTAGAACAGATAAATGGTGGTTCTGACGAAAATAGGTTTCGATACTTGAAGGAAATATTCCTACAGATTGAAAGTGTAATACCGAAAGACATACCACTCCTAATTAAGTTGAATGCTCACGATCATACTCAAAAAGAGGGTATTACTCCTTCTTTAGCCGCAAAATATGCAAAATGGTTAGTAGACTTAGGAATAAGCGCAATTGAGATAAGTGGGGGGACTAATCATTATTCTCCTTTTGATATTGTTCGAGGTGAAATTCCCTCAGAAGAACTTGTACAATGGGTTCCTGAGGGTATAAGAGATTCAGCAAAAAATATGTTTAAGGAAATGCAAGGCAAGTATAATTTACAAGAAGCATATAATTTAGAGTTCGCGAAATTAATTAAACCAAGAATTGGAAAAACACCGCTTATACTTGTAGGAGGTCTAAGAACTCTAAGTTGTATGGAAGATATTATAGAAAACGGTTATGCCGATTTAATATCTATGAGTAGGCCATTCATTAGAGAGCCGCTTCTCGTAAAGCAGATTAAAAAAGGGAGAAAGGATAGATCGGCATGTACCTCCTGCAATCGATGCGTTGCGGCATTACCTAATGATTTTCCGGTTAGATGTTATGAAAATTCATTTCCGAACAAAATCTGACACTTCGGTTTCTCGTTATATCGAAAGTATATTTACATTAAGGATATCCAGTACATCCAAAGAATTTTACACTTCTCTTTAGCATATATTTATATAATGTGTTATCTTCACTTAGAACTACAAAAAAATTTGCTAAAAAAATTTTAAGGAAATTTATAAAAAAAAAATTAAAAGAGGGAGTCTATAAATGAAGACTGTATATATAAAGCCAGAAAATTGTATTGGTTGTAAGCACTGTGAAGTTGCTTGTGCTGTTGAACACTCAGAAACAAAGAATCTATATTCTGCTATTTCTGAAGAACCATTACCTATTTCAAAAATCCATGTGATGCCTACTTTTGGAATAATGGCTTACCCTGGTAAATGTATGCACTGCGATCCAACACCTTGTATACAAGTCTGTCCTTCTGGTGCAATATCCAGAGATAAGGAAACAGATACAATTCTTATAAATGAAGAAAAATGTATTGGTTGTGGTATGTGTGCAATTGTATGTCCTTTTAGTGCTGTTTTATTTAATCCATCATGGCGTGTTTCTGTTGATAGAGATGTTGCTCATAAATGTGATAATTGTTTTGAACGCATTACTAATGACTTAATTCCTGCGTGTGTTGAAGCTTGTAAAACTGGAGCACTTGGCTATGGAGATATTAATGAAATTATAAGAGAAGAACGTAGAGCTGTTGGTAAAACAGCGGCACAACTAGCAGCGGCAATACCAGTTGAAGAAAAGATACCTGAATTATTAAAAGTATGGCGTGATTTGGCTCTCTCTATGTCACAAGTAGGTGAGAAAAAATGATAAAAGAAGAATTTTTAGAAAGGACTATTGATTCGACTGCTCGAAAATCACTTGAAAAGGCAGATCAGGATCGTATTGAAACAGTATGGGATAGATTAGAATCCCAAGAACCGCAATGTGGATATGGATTGCTTGGTATTTGTTGCAGAAACTGTGCGATGGGACCTTGTAGAATTGATCCTTTTGGAAATAATCCTACTCGGGGTGTATGTGGTGCTGATGCAGATACACTCGTAGCTAGAAATTTAGCAAGAATGATTGCTGCTGGAGCTGCTGCTCATTCTGATCACGGCAGAGATATAGTTGAGGTTCTTCACTTAACTGCCTTAGGGAAAACATCTGGGTATCAAATCACTGATGAAGAAAAATTAAAACGAATAGCTGGGGAGTATGGTATTAATGTAGATGGAAGAGTTAAGGAAGAGATTGCCAAGGAATTAGCAGAAAAAGCAATGGATGAATATGGAATGAGGAAAAATACACTTCAATTTGCTGAAAGGGCACCCGAGAAAAGGAAAGAAATATGGAAAAATCTTGGTATTTGGCCGCGAAGTATTGACCGGGAGATTGTAGAAATAATGCATCGAACCACTATGGGAGTTGATGCTGACTTTGTGAATATCTTATTACAAGGTCTTAGAGTCTCTCTAAGTGATGGCTGGGGAGGATCAATGATAGCTACAGAATTCAGTGATATTTTATTTGGGACACCGACACCAAAAGAGAGTTTTGTAAATTTAGGAGTATTAAAGGAAGATACAGTTAATATTATTGTACATGGTCATAATCCACTGATGTCTGAAATGGTTGTAGATGCTTCAAGAGATGCTGAGATAATCAAGTTAGCAAAACAAAAAGGAGCTACTGGAATAACTCTTGCTGGAATTTGTTGTACTGCAAATGAGATATTAATGAGAAAAGGAATCCCTGTTGCAGGTAATTTTCTGATACAAGAGTTAGCAATCACTACTGGTGCCGTAGATGCCATGGTTGTCGATTATCAATGTATAATGCCTTCTTTAGTCCCTATTGCAGATTGTTATCAAACTAAATTAATAACGACCTCGCCAAAAGCTAAGATTAAAGGGGCAACGCACATAGAGTTTGATCCAGAGAGAGCATATGAAATTGGAAAGGAAATAGTTAAAGAAGCTATTGAAGCTTACGGAAATAGAAATCCAGATCGTGTTAATATCCCTAATCATCCAGTCAAAATGATGGCAGGATTCTCTGCAGAAGCAATACTTGGGGCCCTTGGAGGAACCGTCCAACCTTTAATTGATGCTATTGTAGCAGGAAAAATAAGGGGTATTGCTGCTATTGTTGGATGCAATAATCCAAAGATCAAACAAGATTATGGTCATGTTACGCTTGCTAAACGATTAATTGAAAATAACGTTTTAGTAATTCAAACAGGTTGCTCAGCGATAGCTACTGGTAAAGCTGGTTTATTAGTTCCAGAAGCAGCAGATCAAGCAGGTGAGGGATTAAAAGAAATTGCAAACGCTCTTGGTGTACCCCCAATTTTGCACATGGGATCTTGTGTTGACATTAGCAGAATCTTGACTGTTGCTGCGGTGATTGCAAAAGAACTTAATGTAGATATAAGTGATTTACCTGTCGCTGGTGCAGCACCAGAATGGATGACTGAAAAGGCTGTAGCAATTGGAGCATATGTTGTCGCTTCAGGTATATTCACTGTTCTTGGACCAATCCCTCCTGTATTAGGAAGCGCAAATGTTACAGGACTTTTAACGCAAGGATTAGGAGATGTTGTTGGAGCTACTTTCGCTGTTGAACCTGATCCTGAGAAAGCAGCAGAATTGATAATCAAGCATATTGATGAGAAGCGAAAAGCACTTGGATTAACAACGCCGCCAACTGGAGCTTCGTAATAATATAATGTTTGTAGGGGGTGTAGAGAAAAATGAGATATGTAATAATTGGTTCAGGAGGAGCAGGTGTAAGTGCTGTAGAGGCAATTAGAGAATACGATCAAGAATCTGAAATTATAATGATCTCCAACGAGGATGTTCCACCATATTCGGCTTGTCTCCTCTTATATTATTTATTTGATGAAAATAAACGAGACGCAGTTTTTTGGAAAGGAAAAGATTTCTATGATCGGATGAATGTAACACCTATTTTGGGTAATAAAGTAAATAAAATTGAGCCTGAGAACAAGAAAATTCTAGTAGGTGATGAATCTATTGACTATGATAAACTTTTAATTTCTGCAGGTGGCAGCGTAGATCTTCCATCAATTAAAGGTATTGGTAAAAATGGTATTTTTACATTTAAAACCCTTTCTGATACAGATAATATATATAAATGGCTTAAAACACAAAATGTAGGAAATGCTATTGTATTAGGAGGAGGTTTGATAGGACTTGATGCCGCGGAGGGACTGATAAAACATAATGTGAATGTTACTGTTGTAGAAGCTTTAAATAGAGTTTTACCCCGCATGCTGGATAGAGAAATGGGGAATCTTGTGAAGGATATTCTAAAAAATAATGGTGTTGAAGTTAAAGTAGAAACTAAGATTACTGAGATCTTGGGTGATGAGAGGGTTCAGAGCACTAAACTCTCAGATAACACTGTTCTAGATACCGATATGATCATAATTGCAACTGGTGTCACACCAAATTTAGACATCGCAAAAAATAGTGGAATAAAAACAAACTCAGGAATCATTGTAAATGAATATCTTAAGACAAATATAACTGATGTTTATGCTGCGGGAGATATTGTTGAATCAGTAGATGTTATAACAGGAAAACAAGGACCTATGTTGCTTTGGTCAAATGCTTTAATCCAAGGTGCAATTGCCGGGTATAATATGGTAGGGAAAAAGATAAAATATTCAGGAACTAGTAATCAAACTCTTCTTAAGGTTTTTGATACGCCAATCATTTCAGATGGAGCATTTGAAGGTGAAGAAATAAGGGTCTTTAAAGATAATATCCACAAAAAAATGTACCTTAAAGACTCAACTATTGGTGGATATATGCTTATTAATACAATGCAGAATGCTGGTGTATATCATTCATTAATGATAAGCAAGCGCGATATTTCAAAATATAAAAATTTCATACTGAAAAATAAATTCAATGTAGGTATGATTGAAATAGAAGCTGCTATGTTACAAGAGATATTTTAATTCATATTAACGATGGAGTAATTACCAATATTTAAATAATTTAACTCTATTTTTTTTATTATTTTGTGAGTTTTTTATCTATTACTCAAGTTAAACGATTTTTTCCTTTCCTCTTTTAATATATTTTTTTTATATTTATATTTTTTTTTTTCCTTTTCTTACGAATCTTGTTTTTTAATGTTTTTCAAAACAACTTTCAAAATATTAATTATAATCATACTCCGAAAATTTTTATTAATTCAGCGTAAATTTTAGCTAATTCAGAAATCATTTGAGCATTATTTTGTTGAGAATAATAATTAATATAGCCAATAAGCCCATCTGGATTTTTAATCCAATTTAAAAATTCTTCAATTTCACTTTTCAATTGCGGATTTACAAATTCTGCACCTAGTGTACCTGATCCTTCATACTCCGTTTCAAATTGGGCATTTAGATCTATATAAGGTTCTTTAAAACTCATGGTTCTTAAAATCCTTGAAAGTTCTACGATTGCCGCTTTTCTATCTCCTTCTGGTTCAACATATGTAATAATTTTCCATTCCTCGTCTTTCACTCCTACAATGTGTCCCTTTCCTAGGATTGATGTAGCGACCATGCTATCTATTTCACATTCTAACATAGTATATTTTACTCCAGAAACCATAATAAATGGAGCTTTCATAGAGTTCCAACTTGAACAGATCAGCGTAATATCCTCACGAATATCCCAATTATTTGTAGAATATACAATCTCATTTTTGTCTTCAACTATAGCTACTGCGAGAATAGAAGGTACTGTTTGCGTTAAATAACTAACAAGACTTTCGTAATCTATAGGCATTTTAACAACTTCCATTTTAATAATATCACCTTTCTATTTATTATAGATTTTCAATTAAAACCCCAAAATACAAAAATTGAAAATTTCCTATATAGTTATACCTAGATGATAGTACAAATTTGTCAATAAATATTTATGCTATTTAACAATTGAGGTTTTGATTTTGGTCGTTATTATCATTTAATGCATCCAAATGATTACATCGAATCCGAATTATATGCGAAGTACATTATGACACGTGTATAAACATAAAAGTAATATATTTGAACATATAATTATCCCTTTTTATCTCTCATTAATTTTTGCGAATTCTCTAACACTTCAGTTAATGGCCTTAGTAGGAATTGTAATAATCTTGGTAATTATACCTAAAAAGAGGATTAGTTCTAAATTCTAAATAATTATCTTTTTTTTATCTTATTAAATCTCATTTTATAATCATTATTAAAGCAAAGTGAATGATTGTTTCATGAAAAGTTCGGATTACGAAATCATGCTCTATAAGCTTCACGACCTTTAATTAAGTATCAAAGTATAGGTATTTATGAATATAAGACTTTGTTAATTGATTCTATGATAGCTTAAGCAATCATTCAATATATATTTAAATCTATTTAACTATAATATCATTGAAAATGTCAGATATTATCGGAAGTAATCCAGAAGTTCTTGGGAGAAAACCAATTATTAAAGGAACGAGAATTCCTGTTGCTTTAATTTATGAATTAATCGGATTGAACTATTCCATAAGTGAAATTTTAGAAGAATATCCTCATCTAAATAAAGAAATTGTATCAAAGCTTCTTGAAATTTAGAGAATTCTAGATTATTATAAATAATTAATAATATAATTATATATCAATAAAACAGTATTTTTATTAGAGGGTAATTGAATGGCTAATGAACAACTAATTAAAAAACCAAGCATTTTCAAAAAACTTAAATCAAAAAGCGAGATTTCCTCCATAGATAACGATTTGAGATTCAAAAATCTACCTTCTGGTTATTGGGTTTACGACGAGATGCTTAGAAATCTCAAATCTGCAGGTTGGGTGCGATTTGCTCCAGGATTTAAAGCAGGATTATATGGTCATTCTCAACAAAAATGGTGTATGAAGATTCTAGGAATGGGTGTTGGTGATGAACCATTATATTTCTGTGAACGAGGTTATTATCTTGAACATGAAAGGAATATGTTGTTAGATTTTAAAAAATCTGGTTTCACTTTTCAACCTAATGTTATGTCCCAAAAAGAAACAGTAAAATTTCTTATTGAAAATTGTGGTATTAGTGAACAACAAGCAGAATTAAGAACCTTTAACAGTGATATCCTTATAATGGAATACATTGCTGGTGTACCTTTTGCTACACAGACAGGGCATTTTTTAAATTATATCGTTGATTATAGCATTCCTAATTCGGAAGTACTGGCTAAAATGATAGAGGCTTTATTAATTCTTAAGTCTCAGTTAATGGACGCAAATACGAAAGGATTACTAAATAATGATCCAATGCCTCCAAATATAATTTTTACATTAGGTGAAAAGAAAAGAATTAGAGCAAGACTCGTTGATTTTGAATTATCACAGAATTTAAACAAGAAATCACCTGATTTTGTTTCAAATTCAGTTCAAGAGCTTTATAGAGAAAGAAATGTTCCGTTTAATATTAATACAAACAAATATATGAAAAACTTAGATGAGTATCTTATAGATGAATCTATAAAAAAACTTAAGGAATTACCCTCAAAAGAAAGTATTTCATTTCTTGATAGCATCTCATTTAGTATACCATTTTTGCCGTTTTTGAGTCTAGATCTTGGTAAAATTGCTAAAAAGATACGTAAAAACCTTTAAATCAAGAGATACTAGAAGAAAGAGATTAAAATAATATCTATAATAAAATTAATTTAATATAATTTTTCTTATTGAAGTTAAATAAGTTTTTTAAGCTTAGTTAAGATAATTCTAAGTAATGATAAAATAAACATTAGAATCGGTCTGGTAAATTAATATGGTTTCTTAAATTGAAAAGCTTAAAGAAAAAATTTTGGAGAAATTAAGAGAGCATGAGGTTAAAAGAGCCTCCTTATATGGATCTATAGTAAGAGAAGAAATGACTGATGATAACTTAATAAATGTTATTGTAGAAGAAAATCTCGGACGATAAGGAAAAAAAAATAAAGGAAAATCCTTCGATATATGTAAAAATTATTCCTTAAATAATTCAAAAATTATTCTAATTAAGTTTGCTTCCACAATTTTTACAATATGTATTAATTTTTAAGTTTTCAGAGCCACAATCATGACAAAATATTTTTTCTGTTTCTTGTCTAGGTGCTGGTTGATATGTAGGTGGTGGTTGGTATGAAGGCTGTGATTGTAATATAGCTTGCTGCTGAAGCAATGCTTTTTTCTCATTCTCTTTCTGGATTAACCAGATTTTATATTTTTCTGTAAATTTACCCTTTTTTATCGGTACATAACCTGTCTCTCTTAAAAACTCTTCTTGTTTTATTTTTGTATTTAGTGTAATATATAATTTTTTTTTCTTTTGATGTCTATTAATCAAATAAATGATTATAAGAACAATAATAACAGGTAGAGTTATATACCAAAATGTGATTGATAAAACAATTAGTCCCATAAAAATTACGCAACAGCAATAACCTAAACCAGAATAATCAACTTTCTTTTTATCTGATTTTTTTTCATCACTACTTGGTTCCATTTCCCTCTTTATTCCAAATTTAATCAGAATGAATATTATTTAACATCAAATAATATCGCGATTAAACATTTTAGAGTTATAAAATTATTTTAGTTTTCCCGATTTATCTCGTTCTTAGTTTCAGTTTTATCTTAGAATTTTTTATGGCGAATTAAGGATTCGCAATGTTATTCAAATAATTATTCTAGTCTAGTAATTTAAAAACTTTATGACTTTTTTCTTAATTTATTAATAGATAAAATTTAGATAGTGTGGATTGAACTAAATAAATTACTATTAAGCATAAGATCTAACCAGTTCGGTAATTCTATTCAAAGAAAGTTAGTCTAATACTCCTAAAAATTCTAAAATAAATCTTTAAAGATTTCTCTCCTATTTTTTTTTCTTTAATATGAGCGATTATATTACCGTAAGAATCGTTTATTTCCTTGTCAGGGTTAGTAATTGCATCAACGACTTCTTCTTTTGTAATGACCCAGGTTTCATTACGCTCAAGCGCATGTTTAGTGAATTTGATTAACATTGTGCTAATATCGGTATTAATTCTTCGATAGTCATTTGAACAAGATCATTAAGATTTAACTTTCTGTCTGTAAAATTGAGAATTTCAACACCTACAATGTTATCATTTTTACCGTAATCAATTATTATTCCTTCAGCTATTTCATCTGAATTAAAGATTTTTTCTCTTGAAAATTGAATGTAAAGAGTATTTGCTATCTTATCAAAAGAGAAGTTCATAGGTATTATGAAGGAGCAATTCATTTAATATTTATTCTTTGATTGTAAGATTAAGTTGTAAATCTCGGTTATTTCACGAATTCAAACAAGAAACCTTTTTTTAGCAATAAGGAGTAAGAAATAAAAGAAAAAGTAAAAGATTACTAAAATTTTAGTTTTTCAGAAATTCAATTATAGCTTTATTAACTTCAGGGGTTCTAGTCATCGGAGCATAATGCCCCGCTTTCTCAATGACGGCTAAAGAACTATTAGGGATTTGCTGATGCATTTCTTCCATGGTTACTTGAGGGGTCAATCTATCATGAGAAGCTGCGATTAGGAGCGTTTGATTTTTTATTTCTTTCAATCTATCGAATGTATGATGCGTTTTAAGTGCCTCTCCTTGATTTATAATATCTTGAGGAGTGGAGGGGTCTAAACTGAGAAATTTGATAAAATCTTCCGCGGACCAAATACCAAAATATTTCTTTTTTGGATCTTTTTCCATTTCTCTCCTATATGTAGAATAATAATTGGCTCGAGCAGTTTCCCAGAATGCCTTTTCTGGTCCAATTTCCAGTTCATAAAGACGCATTTTTTTGTAGATCTCAGGACCTTCTTCGGTGGGATACCCGGGCACTGTGCAGATAAGTATTAATTTGTCTACTTTTTCCGGGTACTTCAAGACAAAATTCTGAGCAATCATACCTCCAAGACTCCATCCCATAACATGAGTCTTTTCTATCTGAAGATAATCAAGAAAGTTTTTAATATCCTCGGTAAAAATATCCATGTTTGTTCCCGATGGTCGACTACTTTTTCCTGATCCTCTATTATCAAATCTAATGACTTTATAATGCTGAGATAATTCACCCACTTGAGCCATCCATACTTCCTTTTTAACTCCAAATCCATGAATTAAGAGTATGGGATACCCATCTTCCTTTCCAAGGATTTCATAGCAGAGCTTAACATCACCAATTAGTGCATATTTTTCGGTCATAAGAATAATTTAGAGATTTTATCTTAAATAATTTTATACTTTTTGTATTAGATGGATAATGCGTTTTGGATTCATTTTCTTTGATAATCTTCTTGATTTACTCCAAATTCTATGAACATAAACCGTTTCACGATCTATTTTTTATCAAAAGGATGCTTTTAGTTTTAATTTATTTATGAAGATAATAATGTATAAAAGAATTAAACAACCTAATGGAAATATTGAAGATTTTTTATTTAATTGACTACTAAATTTGGTTAAGATTGACTTTTAAATATAATCAGTAGAGAGATAGAAATTTATGTCAAGAATGTTCGATTCTATGAAGATAGGAAAAATGGTGGTTAGTAATCGCTTTGTTCGTTCTGCTACCTGTGAAAATATGGCTAACGACAAGGGATTTGTAACTGATAACATGATTAAGATGTATAAAACGCTTGCGAAGGGAGAAATTAGTCTAATTATTCTTGGATATATGTATATTCATCCTTTTGGCAGAGCGTTTAAATACCAAACTGGTATATACAGCGACGATCATATTCCGGGGATAAAGGAAGTCGTAGATACGATTCATAAGGAAAATGGAAATGTTGTAATACAACTAGCGCATGCAGGACCACAGACATATCCACAAATTATAGGAACTACACCTTTAGGACCGTCTAAGAATGTTAGGAATCCTTTCACCTTCTCCAAACCAAAGGAGATGAGTGAATCCGAGATTCAAGAGAGTATTACACTTTTTGGCGATGCAGCAGAGCGTGCGGTGAAAGCAGGTGTAGATGCGATTCAGATTCATGGAGCTCATGGCTATTTAATAAATCAATTTCTTTCTCCTTATTTTAATCGTAGAACAGATAAATGGGGTGGTTCAGACGAAAATGGGTTTCGATACTTGAAGGAAATATTCCTACAGATTGAAAGTGTAATACCTAAGGAGATACCGCTCCTAATTAAATTGAATGCTCACGATCATACTCAAAAAGAGGGTATTACTCCTACCTTAGCCATAAAATATGCAAAATGGTTAGTCGACTTAGGAATAAGCGCAATTGAGATAAGTGGGGGGACTAATCATTATTCTACTTTTGATGTTGTTCGAGGTGAAATTCCCTCAGAAGAACTTGTACAATGGGTTCCTGAGGGTATAAGAGATTCAGCAAAAAATATGTTTAAGGAAATGCAAGGTAAGTATAATTTTCAAGAAGCATATAATTTAGAGTTAGCGAAATCAATTAAACCAAGAATTGGAAAAACGCCGCTTATACTTGTAGGAGGTCTAAGAACTCTAAGTTGTATGGAAGACATTATAGAAAACGGATATGCCGATTTAATATCTATGTGCAGGCCATTCATTAGAGAGCCGCTTCTCGTAAAGCAGATTAAAAAAGGGAGAAAGGATAGATCAGCGTGTAGCTCCTGCAATCGATGCGTTGCGGCATTACCTAATGATTTTCCGGTTAGATGTTATGAAAATTCATTTCCAAATAGTTAAATTCTAAAACCAGTTAAACCTAGAGAAATATGTACAAGAGAATAGGTTTTAAGGAATATATCCAAATTGAGAGGTTTATCTAGAATTATTAAATCTACTAAACTTTAATTACATATCATTCGATTATTATAATTATAGTTTATTTTTAATCAAGCAATTAAACCCTAATTTTATTTAAGTTAATACAGGATAAGAAACTTTAC
Source organism: Promethearchaeota archaeon (assembly GCA_030615235.1). Classification (GTDB taxonomy): domain Archaea; phylum Asgardarchaeota; class Lokiarchaeia; order Sigyniarchaeales; family SOKP01; genus SOKP01. Next base: position 4,118 of record JAUWZR010000010.1, on the reverse strand, counting down.
TATGATATTGGAGAGGAAATTAATAAATAATATTAAAAGAGTTACCTAAAAGTAAAAACCCCCCCTATTCAGATTCAGATTTAATTGAGGTTAAATTAAATTGAGCGAAAAAAATAGCGAAGGTGCGGTTCAAAACTTTACCATTTATCGATGATTATATATTTTTATTAGGATATTATGTTATTATGGAGAGAGAGATTAATCAATTAGTCCAAGACTTTTTAGAGCAGTTAAGAGATACAAAATATTTTTCTAAAATAGAGTTTATAATCTTGTATGGTTCTTCTCTTGGTGTATATCATTTAGATGATAGTGATATTGATATTTGTTTATATCTTGATGATGAGAAAAAAAACCTTTCTAGAATTCGTTTAGAATTATTAAAGAAGTTTAATGAAAATTTTGATATTCAGATGTTTCAATTGCTTCCGTTATATGTTCAAATTGATGTATTAAAAGGTAAAATTCTTTATGTGAAGGAGGAAGATAGGATTTATGAAATTGCTAATGAAACAATAGAAGAATACGAAGAATTTTATCCATTTTATTTAGATTATATAAATCGGTGATTAAAATTAGAACTAATATTATTAAAACTAAGCTTAAAATAATTGATGAAAATGTTGAGTTAGTAACAGGAAATCTTCCTGAGAACATAAATGAATTTAAAGCTTTAGGTTTAGTTAAAGACGGCATTTACAAAAGAATTGAAGCATCAATTCAAGAAATTATTAGTATTTGTTCAATTATTAATTCTGACTTAAAATTAGGTATTCCTTCAAATAGGGATGACATTATTATTGCATTAAAGAATAATAATATTCTATCAAGTAAGGTGGCTGAAATAATTAAAGGATTAAAGGGATTTCGAAATTTTTTAGTTCATCGCTATGGAAAGATAAATGATGAAGTTGCTTTTAAAGATATTAAAAAAGGGCTTTCTGATTTTGCATTATTTAAAGAAGAGATAATAAATTTTATAAAAAATTATTAAAGAGATTTTTTATTCATTTACCTACAAAATTCGGTTATTATACGATCTACTTATTATAAGATATTTTTTTTAGAAAACCAGTTAAACCGAAAGAAATAATTTTTTTACACGAACTTAGAAAGATTTAAATTTGTCTTTATTTGATATAGATAATCAATGAATAAAATTCTTAGAAATGTAAACATCTCAGAAATTCATCGAGCAATTGGAGATAATTAATCATTAATTTTATTGAAATTAATACACTTTCATATTAAATATGAAAAATGAAAGCATAAGGAGAAATATTTGTAATAGAGATTATTTGGATTGCCCAAATTGTTCTGTGTTCGGAAAATTAATGTGCAGATTTGATATCAAGGATATGGTCTATTTTCTTGTTCCTGTTTTGGGCAATTGGATAACGTGGCTAGCTGGAATTATCCACGGATTTATTAATGGAGGGTTAAGTTTATTTCAGCTAATCTTCTTTTTTTCGAGTTATATTGGATACTTGGTGTTTTTTTTCCTAATCTGGGAGAATAAAATATTATGTAGCCATTGTCCTTATTATGCTTTTGAAGATGAAAAAACTGTTAAATGTTATGCGAATTATGGCATTCATAAAGCTTGGAAATATAACCCTGTTCCTATGAACCTCTCTGAGAAGATTCAATTCTTAATAGGTATTTCAATATTTGCTGGATATCCCTTTATTTTTTTGATATTAGCACGGATGTATGTATATTCCATACTTTTACTTATTTTTGCAATAACATGGATATTGTCAATGCATTTTTTAAGCTGCTCTAAATGTCCTAACTTTAGTTGCCCCTTAAATAATGTCCCAAAAGATATAGTTGATAATTACTTAAGGCAAAATAATGTAATGCGAAAAGCATGGGAAGAGAAAGGGTATAGACTTGATTAAAGAGAGAATTTGATTTCACTCTTTCACCCCAAAATTTCTCTAATATGCATTTCATAGCTTTATTTATCTCGAGTGAATGGAAGGATTTATAAGAATATAATCCTTACAGGAGTCTCTTCAATTATAGGAATATTTATATGATACAGCGGAAGAAATCTAATTAATAATAGAAACAACATAACCATATTTTTTTTCTTACTTAATTCTATGATAATTTCCTTTAAACCATAGAATGAGTTTTTTAATGCTTATTAATTTGAACAAACATCCAGGCAAGCATAGGTTTAATAGTTATATCTTTGATCTGCTCTTTAGAGACGAGTTCTTGCACCTCTAAAGGAGTATAAGAAGATTTAAGAGACCCCATTGGTTCATTAACATTTTTCAATGCTTTAGGAGCGACGATTTTAGTCACAAATGTTAAGAATCCATAATAGAATTTTCGAGAATCTCGTCTAAAATCAAATATTAGCGCGATACCTTCTTTTTTTAAAACCCTATATATTTCTTGAAAAGCCCTATCGGGATTAATCCAATGATGGAGTGAAAAAGTAGAAATTATAAAATTCGCATATTCATTAGGAAACGGGAGGTTTTCAATAGAACCTTCCTTAAATTCAATCTTCCTCTCATGTTTAGTTGCTCTTATCTTAGCTCGTTCCAGTATTTCATTAGAAATGTCCATACCAATAAGCTCTAAAGTAGGAAATTCCTTTGCTAATTGAACGATTAAATTTCCTGGGCCACAACCTGCATCTATAAGCCTTCCGGAGGGATTTAATTTACGAATACGTGATATAATCTTTTTCCGTAAGATCCTAAATGGTAAAATATCCGTCATTTTATCGTACGCTTTCGCGACCTCCGGACGGTCTAGCCCCTCAATATTAGGACTCCTCGTACTTTTTTTACGAGGTAGACCAAAAATTAAGAGAAATAGAATGATCACACTTAGGATTATTAAAATGATATACCATAGACTCATATAATTCACCAATACATTATAATCTAAAAATTTACTAGCATTTTTAACTATTCATTTATGTAAATTTAAATTTTACATTTTCATCAAAAATACCCTTCTTTATTTTTGATATGCATTTCGAATTTTAATCCAACTCTAGTAGAGGATTTAGTTACATCAAAATTTAAAATTTTATAAGTTAAGAGGAAAGATGGCTTAAATAGAATCAGTAAATACAAGAATTTAATAAATTATTTTACTCCTTTTTTGTTCGACTACATCTTCAGTCAATCCCGTTTGCTTCACAAAGTTCTCAAAGAATTGAGAAGCTTCACCAACGTGGATTACTTTATCTGGGCAGATTGTTACACAACGCATACACATAATGCATAATTTTCTGTTAGTCTCTCCTGAAATAGCATCAAAAGCTTTTACTGGGCATTCTTTTTCACATAAGTCGCACATACTACAATCGTCCTTACCTCTCGAAGGATAAAATGTAGCAAAAACCCCTTTTGTTTCTCTAATTCTCTTTCGTTTATAAGTAAATTCCGATAAGTCAATATTAAATTTGATGTCTGTTTGAAACCGTTTAATTGATTGTAATGCGAATTCCGCAGCAATATCAAAATCTAATTGATTAGGTCGGTCTTCTGCTAGTGACCATCCTTCTGCGACACTGAATGAATGCTTTCCGATAAATTCTGCGGACAAAACTACTTGAAAATTCGCTTGCGTTAATAAATAATATGTAACTTGATGTGCCAACTCTAATTCTCGTGCCCCGTAGGTAAAAAACATGGAGCATTTCAGATTCTTACCATCAATTGATTTCATCCAATCATCAGCAACATGGGGGAGTCTCCCTCCGAAAACTGAAAATCCAAAGATGCACGCATCAAACTCTGAGAAATCAAATTGAGATTGTCTACTCTCAGGTGTAATTATGTTTGTCAGTTTTACAGCGTTTCCTTCTCTTTCTAAAATCGCAGCAATGTGACTTGAAATCGTTTCAGTTATTCCTGTTGCTGAGAAATAAAAAATTGCAAAATTCATGAGACTAATATGGTATACTTATTTGTGTCATTAATGTTAAATAATTATAACATTTTTGTATATTTAAATTTTAAATAGTTGGTTAGTGAAGTCAACTATCTTACTAATGGCATCTTTAGCTTCCGGAAGAAGTTCATATCCAAATCCCTGAAACACATGCGTCATATCATCCCATGATTGTAATATTGCGTTTA
>JAUWZR010000249.1 GCA_030615235.1 Promethearchaeota archaeon | reverse complement strand
TATAAAATTAATATTTAGTTCAAAACTAATGGATTATTTTATTTAATGCTTCTCTTAAAATTGCAAGAATTTTCTCTCGATAATCAGGATTGATTGCAATCATACCATGTACTTTTATAGGGGGATCTCTTTCTGCCTCGGATAAAATTCTTTCGCAAAATTGGGGTGTCAGTCTATATGGAAGGTCCTGCTTGTTAGCTATGCCTATAACTAACACATTCTTATAATGTTTATCCAAAATGTCCCGAATTATATCTTTACTGTAATTAACATTTTCAAAGCTTGAATCAAGGACGATTAGCGCTATATCTGTACTATCTAGTAAGCTCTTCCATAAAGATCTAAAATTAGATTGCCCTGCAAAATCCCAAAGCACAATTGAACGAGGAATATCAAGTTCTTCACCATTAAAAGAAGTAATGTCAACATCTATCGTTGGAACATATTCTAAATCGATTTCTTTGCCACATATTAAGTGTAGGAGGCTTGTCTTACCAACTCCTCCCAAACCTATAATACTCACTTTAATAGCACCTAAAATGATGTCATCGATTTCCTTTTCAAAACTCCTAAAAATCGCACGATTCCCCGTCCATCGTCCACTTGACAGAAGTTCTCCAAATTTCTCTATGAACTTAACTCTAATAGTTGTTATTTTAGAGTTAACTGTTTCGTCCTCGTCCTCTAAATCCGTGCATACTACGATAATAATGACATCGATAATCGTATAATAATACTTAAATTGATCAGTCGCAGTCGATTTAATGTCGCTTTGACTAATTTCCTTCATAAATCCTGTAAAAGCACTCAAGAAACCCGCTAACAAATCTCTATCTACATCGGAACTCCCGTAATTTCGGAATAGCAATGACTTACCGTCTCTAGTTAAAATATTTATATATTGAATCACATTTATCAGTGAAGTTGAGTAAGGAAAATTAAAATGCCCAAAAAACTTGAATTTAAATTTTTATACTTTATTTATGTATTTATAAAAAGAATAAAAAATTGATCTTATATAATATCTCCTTAAATCTGCTGAAAAAATTTACATTTCAGTATTGACTAAGTTTATATAATTGAGAGCATCGGTGGAATCTATGGATTTGAATCTAGAAGATTTGTCTAAGTCATTTGAAGAGTTCCAGTCTAAGATGGATTCATTTTCTTCAATATTAGAAAAATTTGGTTTAGATATAATAACAAAAATGGGACAGACTAACCTCAAAATAACCCAATTAACGGATAAAGTCAACGATTTGGACAAAGCTACAATCGATATTAAGAGTTTGATACCTCAGCTAAGTAATGTTATAGAAAATCAGAAAGTCTTGGAAGATGAATTGGATTTAATTAAATCTTTAATAAAAAACATAAGTCAAACTTCTTCGAAAAAAAAAGAAGTTGAAAATTCTGTTGATAGGGACGAAACAGCAACAAGCAAAAAAGATCTAATATTAAACCAATTAAATGGCTTGAAAGAGAATCTAGAAGATCTTGACGATCCACTTGCCGTCAAACCAATTTTAGAGCAAGTTAAGGAGGATATTTTTGAATTCACCGGCGGTCATAGGATTTTATACGAAATATCACAAGTTATCAATCGACTAAATTCAATTAATTCATTGGATGATTTAATGGACGATCAAGATACAACTTCAAAGACACTCAAAATTCATTTAATGGAAAAAATTACTTTTTGGATCAATAAATTTATGATCAAAGATTAAATCTTTTTCAACTTAACTCATTTATAATTTCGAATGAATATGATAGAGTTACCTTGTTATTGATTTGAAAAAAAATTTCGTTAGAACTTAACTTTTTCAAGGCTAAAGCTAAAATCGTCGTATTAAATTGTTAAGAAATATAAATAAGAAGTTCATATTTATTATAACTAAAAAAATTAAAATCAAATGCGATCAGAAAACACATGAGCGATCAAGAGCGAAAAGAGGGGGGAATAGTTTTCAAAGGGAGAACTGAAGCAATTTATAAAGCTATTGTTATAGGAGATCCTGCTGTTGGAAAAACGAGCCTTCTTACTAAATTTGCTACAAACAAGTTTGAAGAGAAGTATTTACCCACAGTTGGCGTTTCTATTTTGAAAGAGCCAATCGAACTGAAGGATGTTGATGCCACAGTTAATTTATTATTGTGGGACGTCGCAGGTCAGCCTCAGTTCTACATGCTCCATCGCCCATATTTCAACGGGGCAGATGCTATGATTCTAGTATTTGATATCACGCGCTCGAGTACATTTAGTAATGTTAATAATTGGTATAGCGCCGCTGTGAAGTATGGATTAAGTGGAATACCTAGAATCTTGATTGGAAATAAGGTAGATTTAGCAGAAGAAAGGAAAATTATTTTACCTATGGCTGAACATCTGAGTGAGAAATTAAGTGCACCATATTTTGAGACATCAGCTATCACTGGGGAAAATGTAAAAGTAATATTCCAGAAGATAGCTGAATTAATCTATAATTCTAAAGAGAGTTATTAGTAGTAGAATTTTTTTAACTCATACTTAATTTATGATATATTATACCATAATTATATTCATTATTATAAAGGTTGGTATATATAAGGTTTATATTTGATGATTTTTATTTAACCTATAAACTATGAATATTAAACAAAGGCATTTTATTCAAAAATCACAAATAAAAGAGTTACAGGATGATATTTCAGAACATTACGATGAACAATTTGTGGCACAGATATTCCCTAAAAAAGCTAAAGTAGAAATAATTCAAACCGATGCTGGAGATACGCTGTACGCTGTAAATAACGTATTAAAGCTATGGAAATCTAAGGAGGGGTATATACCTGTTTTAACACTACTCCTAAATAAACAAGTAGAGTTGAAAAAAATCGTTGTTGACAAAGGAGCTATACGTTTTGTAACAAATGCTGCAGATGTGATGAGACCAGGAATTACACATATTGAACCCTCGATTAAAAAAGGCGATATCGTCGTAATTGTGGACGAAAATCATGATCGAGCTTTAGCCATTGGAAAGGCAATGCTTAATGCCGACCAAATGAAAGAAACCAAAACAGGAAAAGTAGTAAAAAACCTGCATACTATACAAGATAATGTATGGAAATTTGAAAAGGAGTTCAAGTAAACTCTTTGTGTAAAATAATCATTAATTCTTCTTTCTCATTAAAGGGTGTGTCGAATAAATCAAAACTACAAAGATCACACGAACTAATTTTAAAATGCTTAAAAAGAAGCATAATCATTCTTAAACTATTCTCCACAAATCCATTCGTATCCTTTTCATTGGTGATTTTCATCAAATCGATAATTTTATGCGTTTTCCATAAAATCCTATTGTTTTCGTCGTTTCCAGTTCCAATAAAATCATCGTAAAGATCCATATAAAAATCACATTCAGACATCATTATTATTAAATACCTCACTTAATCCCTATAATCCATATAAACTGCTTATGAACTATTTATTTAGCTTCTATTTTAAATGATTTCTTATTTGTGAAAAAGCGTGATCATAATACAAACT
>JAUWZR010000177.1 GCA_030615235.1 Promethearchaeota archaeon | reverse complement strand
GTCTAAAATATAGCCTTCTTCAACAGCGATATTTCTCAACTTAATAATCATATCAGTTACTGGAATATCTCGGGGACATCGCTCATAACAGGTATAACACGTACTACAAAACCAAATATCGATATCTTGTAAAACAGATTCATCACCAGTTAATGCTCGACGAAGAACCGAGCGTGTTCTATATGCTGTCCGTCTCCCCGATGGACAACTCCCCGTGCAAGTCCCACACCCCACGCAAGATCTAAGCTTCTCTAAACCAGCGTCAACAAATTTTTGAGCAATTCCAGAACTCGTGGATTTGTATACTTTTCTTTTTATATATTTCTCTACATTATCGCTCATAGTTATTTCAAACCCCAAACTTCATTTTCAATTAGATTTAACAAAATGTAAAAAACTAAGTCTTCACATAAATGTGTTAATTCAAACAAATCACGTGATAATCTTATAATTGAAAAAGAACTTTTCTTAAAAAAATTTATTATGATTAAGTAATAACCAAATTCCTATTATTTGCTATATCTTATATCGCATATTTTTATAAGGTAATTGATTAGAAATATCGAATAACACTATAATCTATTATTAAAATTAGAGTACAGAGATGCTATTTTCAAAAGAAAGAAAGATTAAATATTTTTAAGCAAATTTTGTAGAATTTCTATTCAGAAGTCAACTGATTGCCACATTCAGGACAGAATTTAAATTGGCCTCCTTTAAGGTTAAATCCACAATTAGTGCAAAATTTAGGATTTGTATAGAATACTTTTTCTTTTGGTGGAATTGGCTTAAATCTTTCGCCTTCATGGATTACCACAGGACTGGATATAGTACCACGCTTCGTCATACGTTGAAAGTAATAAATCCCAATAAGAGTCATTAGACTACCAATAAATCCATACCTGTTTAATAACATAAAGAATCCTAAGCCAAAAAGGAAAGTTATAGACATCATTAGAGTAGCACCGATAACTAGCCACGAAAAAATCATTAATTTCATTTTTTGTTCTTTTAGAGTTGTTTTTCCAAGCCCCATTTTGATCGCGGAATATAACATTACACAACCACATACTACCTCCGATATAACAGTAATTAAACCAAAAATAATAAATATCAGCTCAGAGAAACTAGCAAAAATCATAAAATTGAAAATCATAGCAATTAAAACAGAACCAGGAAACATGAGGGGCATGTCAGGGATGAAAAAAGTAATGAGACATAAAATACCCCCAATGAGTGGAACCACATAAAAATTATTTTTATCTTCATTTTCCATGTTAGATCACCAATTGAAACGAAAATAATATGTTGTAAAATTTATTCTATAAATAAAGTGTCCTAAAAGAGAAGCAAAGAATAACGCGCAAAACATAATGAAGAAGGCATTATTGTGATGAATGGAATACAAGAAAATAAAGAAGAACCCTAAAACCGGAATAAAAAGGGTTACAAGATACCCTATTAGATACAATTCGTAAATTGAACTATAGATTGATGAGTCGATTGCCCAGAGAATATCAATACCGAGAATAAATATCAAAAATGTTGTAATTCCAACTAGGAATAATATAGGACCTAAAAGAGATTTCTTAGTACGTTGATATTTACTAATGTAGAACAATAAAACTACTCCTAGAAAAATTTCAAAAATGATTGGGACTGAATCATATATAAAAACGATTGTATGAAAAATTATGTCTTCAAATCCTGAATAGGGGAAATGAAGTCTAACTCCAGGGAAGAAAAAAGAAATTGCGCTGTAAGTTAAAAGGATTATACCCATTACGAGAAAAAAATTAATATTTTTTGATCGGATTCCTACTTTCTTTCTACTATTCGCAAAAAGAATTAATGTTACATATTTGATTATTGAAAGAGCTGTGAATACAATCGAAACAAGATCAGGTTCCCAATAGAAAGTGAGTGTCATTTCAATGAATTCCTTCTCTAATCCGTTAAATAGTTAGGGTAATACTTTGAGTTTTATCTTTTATTAAACATGAATATTGTTGATCCTATTTAAACTTATAAAGTAGAGTTCTGCAGATAAAGGTGAAATAAGTGAGGTTAGGTATTTTTTTTAACTAAAGGAAAATTACCTGAAATGATTATCTGTCTAAGAAGGTTCCATTTTATCTTGATATTTATGCTCTAAAGTACTCGCTGCTAGTGTAAATCGATTAAATAAGCCTGCGGGATCTGAAACGTACATTTTTGACTAAAGATAAGTGATCGAAAACTATTCTAAATATGCTACTCGCTATTTTTAGTTAGTTCTTTTAGAAATTCTATCTGTTTTTCTTCTGGTAAAAAAGCTAATTCTTTCTTGATTTCCTTTAGTTCATCCTTTGAGAGGTTTAATTTAATTAATTCTTCTTTAACTTCTTTGGATAATATTGTAAAGATTCTTATAAAATATTTTTTCACAACCTCTAATTTTTCGAATCCTCCATTATTTTCGTCGCTACTTATCAGACTCACCAAATGCTTGTTCAGTGTGGGATTTAAAATTTCATTTCTTAATTAATAAAGAAATAATATGAGCGTTATTAAAAAATGTGGAGTCCATATTTTAGTTTTTTATAATAGGTAATGAAAAGAAAAAGGTACTTCCCTTATTTCTCCCTTCTGATTCCGCCCAAATTTTTCCATCGTGAAGCGCTATTAATTCTTTTGAGATATACAATCCTAGTCCTGTTCCTTCGATTCCTACATCCCAACCTTGTCCGTATCTTTCAATTTTACCAAATTGCGTGAATAGTTGTGTAATTTCTTTCTGAGTTAATCCAATACCCGTATCTTTTATCGATACTATATAGTGTCCGTCTTTTTGTTTGGAATCTATTGTGATTTGTCCTCCAACAGGAGTATATTTTACAGCGTTGATTAATAAATTTGTTATAACTTCGTAAATTTTCTCTTTGTCTAATTCTGTAAAGAATTTATCTTTCATATTTACCGTAATCTTCTGCTCTCTCAAATCAGTAATTCCATGAAGCTGTTTAACACAATAATTAACTAAGAAAGTAAGGTCTTCTTTTTCCTTTTTTAATTTTAGCAATCCTTGATCTAATTGCGAACTCTCTACAAGCGAGTTAATGTAATCTTCAAGACGCTTACTCCCGTTTTTAATTTCTTCCATAATTGAAATAACATCGTTGTCTAATTTATCAGAATGTAGTTTTAACAATAAATCTGTGAAGCCTTTGATGGAAATTAATGGTGTTTTTAATTCGTGAGATGTTCGGGAAAAGAGATCGCTTTTTAATTTATTAATTTCGCTCAACATTCTGTTTTGTTCTTCTAAATGTTGTTGAGACTTCCATCTTCTTTGTTCTATTTCAAGAGCATCGCAAATTAAGAAGAGAACCAACTTGTTTTGGTTAGAGATCGTAGGGTTTTCGGTAAACAAGACAACCAACAAATCGTTTAAATCATTCCCAGATAATATTAATTTACCATAGCAAGCTTTAATATTTTGTTCCATAATGAAATGATCTGTTTTAACATATTCCGTTTTATCGATATCATAAAACTCTTGAGTAAAATCGTGGTTTTCTACAAATATTTGACTTACAAATAAATTTTTTTTAAACTCTTCTGAGTCATATAATTTAACATCCCCTTTATGAGACATTACTCTGTATTGTTCTTTTTCTTCATCAATACTTTTGTTGATATACAAAACAACATCGCCATCAAGTAATTTAAGGCAAGTTTTTAGCAATAATTCGATGTTTTGTTGAGTATCCGTCGTGTAGTTTAAAAAGTTTATATTCAATTCATAAATTAAATCTTCGTACATCTTCTTCTCGGATACATCAGTTAACCACAATCGAAAACTTATTAAATTGCCGTTTTCGTCGTGTTGGTTTAATCTTTTACCATTCAACCATTTTATTTTACTTTCATTGGTAATAATTCTAAACTCTATCTCCTTTCCTTCTTCAGAATTTAATAATCGAAACAGGTCGTCGGGATGGATAATTTCACCCATAAATTTTTTATTCACAATATTGATATCTTGATAGCCAATGAATTCTAACAATTTAGGGTTAAGATAGGAGATGCTATTGTTAACTATCTCAATTTCCAAAATACCAATTGTCGAAGTCTCTAATAAATCTCTATATTTTTCTTCAGACTTTTTAATAATTTGTTCAGTTAACATCTTTTTAGTGATGTCTTCTACCGTGAATAAAAAATTCTCAATTTTACCGTCACCTCCAATAAGAGGCGTACCATTAATTGAAAGGAGGATTTCTTCACCACTTAAGAATTTAAAAGTTGCGTGATAATCAAACAATGGTTTTTTCGTTTGTTTTATAATTTGAAAAGGAAGTTTGTCCTTAGTAATTAGATTACCCTCCGCATCAAAAAGCTTAAACTTTGAGATGATAAAAGATTTGTCTAAAAGTTCTTCTTTTATGAAATGTAAGACTTTTTCTGCTTGAGAATTAACGTAAATAATATATCCATCAATGTTTACAGATATTATGCCTGCGGGATTAGTCTCCATTATTCTTTCTAGCCTGTCATGTTGGCGACGTAAGTTTTCTTCAGCATCTTTTCGTTCTGTTATATCCTCAAACGTAATTAGAAGTCCTGCGACTTTACCATCAGAGTTTAACAACGGGATTCTATTAGCATCGATCCAAATCTTTTGTCCATTTCTACGAGTCCAATATTCATCTGAATGAAAAACCGCTTGATTTGATTCTATAACTTTTCTCTCTTGTTGTTTATTAAATTCAATCTGTTTACTGTCCCAGAGTAATTCTTCGTCCTTTTTAGCTATAATATTTTCGGAGTGTTCAATTCCTATTAAATTTGCATAATTGTTATTACAACCTAAATAACTTAAATCAATATCTTTCCAGATGATGTATTGTGGTATATTCTCCATGACCATTTGGAGCATTTCGTATGAACTTTGGAGGGCTTCTTCGTATTTCTTAGGATTGAACAATTTCCAAAATCGTATTTCAGGGATGGTTTCAGTTATTTTTTTAAACCGATCTTCCGTATCCTTTAGATTTACTTCGATTTTCTTTTGTTTTGAGATATCTTTTAGAATTACTAAAATTTTTTTGTTCTTATTCTCATCAGTAAATTTTTTTGCTTTAATTTCTGCCCAAACAATATCGCCTTTCTTTGACAGCAACTTTATTTCTTGGAAATGACCAAAAGTTTCAACACCTTTTATTAGAAATTTAGCTACTTTTTTACCATCGTCAGAAAAAAAAATTGTTAAAAAAGGCTTACCAATTAGGTCATTTTCATAATACTCAAGCTTATCTAATAAAGGACATTGATTTATGAGTTCTATGTCGAAATCTTTACTTTGATTAATGACTACAACCAGATCGTTAACGATTTCCATGAAAATTTGAAATTGAGTTTTGATGTTGTCTTGTTT
>JAUWZR010000302.1 GCA_030615235.1 Promethearchaeota archaeon | reverse complement strand
AAGGAAAATTTGACAAATAACTTAAATTAATAAATTAAGCGTTTTAAATAAATTAGATCTTTCTAAATACGATAATGAACTGTTCGCATTTTCTCTTCGCTTGATTTCAGCCATGCTTTATATTTAAAAGTATATTTACCCTTAACTAATGGGCTATAACCCGTTTCTTCTTCAAATAGAATTCGTTTTATCTCAGAATCTATTTGTTTATACCTCATATTAGTAGTTCTCCTACCTCCTATTATGCAAAGTGTTATTATAGAAATAACTACAACCAAAATTATTACAAATGTCTGCGATATATTCGCGTACATGTTAATGAAAACAGACATTATAATGATTGGAATAATACTGAAATAACAAAGGAGACAATAGTAACTAATATTGTTACTAAAAAATTGTGTTTCTACTATGTTGTGATTATTTTCGGTAATTGAAAGTATTAACCATTTACGATAACCCGCCTTTAACTTCCCTTTTTCACCTGTTTCTAAACCAGTTTCATCGTAATACTTCTTTTGATTTAATTTTGTATCTAAAACAGTACAAATCTTTTTTTCTTTGACTTCTAAATAGAGAAATAAAGAGAAAATACAGCTAGGAATAAAAATTATATAAGTAAATGGATGAATATAGAATATATTTTCTAATATCCCTATTAGAAAGGCGAGGATGATTATAAGACAGATATAAGAGAAGATTTTTTTTAGTTTTGATTTAAAGTATAATTTTAAAAATAATCGAAGCATTTTTTCTTGTTTATCTCTTCTATAATTCTGTTTTAAAATAAGGAAAAAAAAGTAATAATTTAAGATTTTTGGTTTTAGTTTTGGTTTTTTGAAAGTAGTAAGTTTATATCGCTATTATGATTTCGTTCTATCTATCTCTGTTCCGCACCATTTGCAATATTTATCGTCTTGTGTTAATTTACTACGACAAAATGAACATGATTTCGATTTTGCCGGAGTTACCATGGTTGGTTCCTTAGTGCTTCTTCCTTCAACTTTACCTCCACAGTTCGGGCAAAAATGAGCATCAGGTCGGAGTGAACTTCCACAACGAATGCATTTAGTTTCTGATTTACTAGGTTTTTTTACAGCTGATTTTGCGGGAGCTACTTTAGACGATGGTTTTGGTTTTAATTTCTTCTGTCCTCTTCTGGCAATGAGAGCAGCAACAATCACGATTCCAATAATTACTATGATAACAATTAATATTGGACTAAGACCTATCCAGCGTTCAGTAGATGTAATTCCTGTTTCGTAGGTCACATCAAAAGTAATTGTCGTTGTTTCTTCTGGAGAAAGCATCGGATCAAAATAAACGAAGAAATACCACAGTCCATCACTTGTAACCTCAAATGTGTCCTGAGGGATTGAATCCACTCCTTCAATAGAGAAGTCAGCTGCTGATAAGTCAATCACATTCGCAGCAGAGTAATTAATTGTGAAATTGACTACGATTGTAGACACTCCTTCGTTAAACCAAACAATGTAATGATCTCTCGCTGATACCACATTATATACTCCTGTATCTGATAATACATCGTTTTCATCAACGTCAAAAGATGGACTACCACCTTGATTCCAGTCGTAAAGTGCTTGACCGCTTGCTATAAAAAAGTCAACTTGACCTGATGCGTTAAAATCGTAGTTTATTGTTGATCCCGGTTTTAAATAATATCCAACATATTCATATTGATTATTTAGAAGACTAAGCTGATCAGAATCGTTCCCTACTTTTGTTGTAGTTGGTAGATTTTCAAATGGTTGATCCCATATAGCAAAGCTTATTAAACTCGGCGATGATTGTATGTGATACGTTATTTCATTCCCATCTTTCATATTTTCGTATTCGTACCAATATTCGTTAAAGTATAGGGTTTCCGTTGAGCGATAATTCACATTACCATTTACATCTCCATTGCTAAAAGGAAACCACATCGCTACTCCCAAAAGAGGCAACATTATTAGTCCTAAGACGATTGCTATCGTTACACCGCCTCCAACATAGACAGGGGAATAATACCAAGGTCTATACCATCGTCCAGCCCACCAGGGGTTATACCACCAGCGCCTATACCATGGCCAATAGCCATACCCGTAGTATCTCCTACGGGGTCTATAGTAAGAGTGACGGTACGGTCCGCTAGGTGCTCTTGAGGTTACTCGCCTTGCCCCAGTTCTTCCAAAAGGTGTTCCTGAAGGTCTTGAACCACCCATTCGGAATCCTGTTGAGCCTCCTCGAAAACCTCCTCCTCGAAATCCACCACCACCAAACCCTCC
>JAUWZR010000002.1 GCA_030615235.1 Promethearchaeota archaeon | reverse complement strand
CGCTATTGGGGAAAATCCTAGGGTCTTAAATTCTGGTAAAATGAGTTTAGATTTTTTTGTAAAAATGTGGGAGGTAATTTTAGACCCTAAAATTGGTTTTTGGCGTGGTGAAATAATAAACAAAAGAAAAAATGGAAATTTTATCAATGTTATCTTAACAATCAACACTATTTTTGATGAACAAGGATTGCCAAGATATTTTACCGCATATCATATTGACATAACTGATAGGAAAATTGCTGAAGAGAATTTGAAAGTATCAGAAGAAAAATATCGTGAAGCTTACGAAAGAGCTAGTCTTTATAGCTATTTAGTAGCTCACGATGTCAATAATATTTTTCAAGTGATCAAATCTGCACAAGAATTAAGCTCACTTTATGTCAATTCTTCTGAAAATTTAAATAAAGTCAAGGAGTTACATGAGATCATCAATGACCAAATAGCGAGAGGAGTTAAATTAGTTTCTAATGTCGACAAACTGTCAAAGATTGACGATTCTGAAGCGTCTCTCAAAAAGATTAACATTAATGATCTTTTAGAGGAAGCTATTAAATACATTAAGCGAAGTTTCCAAAGTAAATACATTCAAATTGATACTGATTTCGGAGAGATTGAATTATATGTTACTGCCAATGATCTCTTACTGGATGTATTTGAAAATCTCCTAATTAATTCTATAAGACATAATAACAACTCTAATGTTGAGATTCATATAAAAACTTCAAAATTTTATAAGAACAACGAAAAATCAATAAAATTTGAATTTAAGGACAATGGTCGTGGGATTAGGGACGAAAGAAAAAGTACAATTTTTGTAAGAGGAAAAGACATAAAGAAGAAAGCAGAAGGAATGGGTTTAGGACTATCGCTCGTGAAGAAAATAATAAATAGTTATAATGGAAAGATATGGGTTGAAGATAGATTTAAAGGAGATTTTGAAAAAGGAAGTAATTTTATTTTTTTAATACCTGAAGCATAAGAAATTTAAATCTAGTGTATCAGAGAAGATCTATTTAAAATTTTTTTAAATCATTAATAGAAACTTTAAAAATGATAGATGTAGAATTGAATTTATGGAGAAATATGATTTAGTAGTTGTTGGATCTGGAGCGGGGCTAAACGTCCTTAACTATGGACTTCAAATGGGATTAAAGTGCGCTCTAGTTGAAGACACGAAACTTGGAGCTACATGCTTAACTCGTGGTTGTATTCCCTCAAAAGTATTGGTTCACCCCGCAGATTTAATAAGAGAAGCAGAGCATGCCACTAAGGTAGGGATAAAATTTAGTGTTGAAGGTATTGATTGGGATTTAATTGCTAAAAGAATGTGGAGTCAAATAGATGAAAGCAAACAAATGGAAGAGGGACTATCGCACGTTCCAAACTTGAAACTTTATAAAGGAGTAGGTGAATTTATTGGAGATTATGAAATGCAAGTTAAATCTGTAGGGTCTGAAGAAATTATCGGTCATTTTACAGGAGATAAATTTGTGTTAGCCTCTGGCGCTCGTTCTTTTATTCCTCCTATACAAGGATTAGACGAAATAGAATACATAACAAACGAAAATTTCTTCGGTGATAAATTTCCTAATAAGCCGTGGGAAAGTCTAATTATAATTGGGGGGGGAGTGATAGCCGCGGAATTTGCTCATATTTTTTCTGCGTTTGGCACGAAAGTAACTATTGTAGAGATGTTACCACGCTTAGTTATGACGGAGGAACCAGAAATAAGCGAATTCTTGGAGCGTAATTTTAAGAAAAATATGACTGTGTTAGTAAACCACAAGGCGATTAAAGTAGGTTCAAAAAAGAAATTCAAAACAGTTACAGTTCAAAATGTAGATAGTGGAAAAGAAATTGAATTACAAGCCGAAGAAATTTTAATTGCTGCGGGACGTCGTTCTAATGCTGATTTATTAGCGGTCGAGAAGACTGGAGTTGAAACTAATGAAAAAGGGTGGATTAAAACTAACAAATACTTAGAAACTACAAAACCGAATATTTGGTGTTTTGGAGACGCTAACGGTCTTTATCAATTTAGACACAAAGCCAACTATGAAGCAGATCTTTGTGCTAACAACATTTTTGGTCCTGAAAGCGAAAAAAAGGAAGCTGATTATTCAGTAATACCTTGGGCTATTTTTACATCACCTCAAATAGGACATGTGGGTATGACCCAAAAAGAAGCTATAGAAAAGGGTCACGAAATATTCGTTGCTGTAAATAATTACTCAGCAGTAGCGAAAGGGTTTGCGATGGGCTATGAAAACAACGATGTAGATGATGGTTTTGTTAAACTAGTCATCGATAAATCCTATAAATTATTAGGTGCACATGCGGTTGGACCTCATGCTGCGATACTTGTTCAACCCTTTGTATATTTAATGAATGCTGGCTATACATGTGATTCTCCCGATTTTCCCGCAAGAACGGGAGCTAATAAGTTAGGCAGAGCTTGTCCTGAGGCAGGTTCTTTTATGCCAGTTTATAAATCGATGGTAATTCATCCCTCTCTTAATGAGGTGGCTGGTTGGGCAATTGGCAAAATGCGACCCGTAAATATTAAATCTCACGGCCACGAACATCAACACTAGCATTAAAACAATTTTCTTTTTCATCATTTTTTCTATAACGATAATTAAATCTAATTGAAAACTACAAATATTTAGCTTCTTTCAACAATCTAGAAAATAATGGTTTTGAATAAAAATCGATTAAGCCAAATTTTTACCCCTGATTATATAGCGGAGTTTATGGTTAAAAACATTAAACAACATTATTTTTCCACACATAATGAGTTTACCATTGATAAGATTAAAATTCTCGAACCTAGTGCAGGTAAAGGAATCTTTCTTAATTATCTAATAGGTGAAGGATTTACTGATATTACTGCCTATGAATTAGATCAAAATTTAAAAACTCCTCTTATAAAAATTTATCCGAATGTAGAGTTTAAATTTGAGAATTTCTTAGGATCAAGCGTTAACGAAAAATTTGATATCATTATAGGAAATCCACCTTATTTAGGACAAAACTATAACGCTCAAATTTTTCAAGAGCTTGTAAAGAACTATTCGATTTGTAAAAAATATTTCGTTGGAAATATGGATTTATTTTATTTTTTCATTCATTTAGGAATAGAAAAATTAAAACCGGGTGGGTTATTATCTTTTATCACAACTAATTACTGGTTAACTAAATCAAAAAAGACAGGGATAAAGTATCTTAAACCTCACGTTACAAACGATTGCTTCATGATACATTATATTGATTTATCAAGAATTAAAGTTTTTAAAGATGCTAAAGGTCAACATAATTGTATTTTTGTACTTCAAAAAAAGAATAAGGAAGAAAAACAAAAAAAAATCGATAAGAAAATTGATATAATTCAAGTTAAACCTTGTAATAACCAATTTAATGAAAAACCACCCGAAAAGATCTTTACAGATATATTAAATAAAGAAAATTCCCCACATTTGTTAAAATACCAATCAGCAATGACAAATAAAGACCTATCTAAAAATAGCGGCTGGATTTTAAAGTATCCTCTTGATGTAAAAAATGTTGTTGAAAAGATTGAGAAACACTGCAGGTTTAAGGGGGTTATATCAAATTTAATTGATTTTTTTGTCATTAGAAATGGATTAATTCTGATTAAAGATGATGTTTTTATATTAAAAGAGAATAATAACCTCAAAATTGTAGATTCGGACATATTTATCAAGATCTACGATGATTTCATAAAACTACACGATGGAGAGAAACAAAAATTAAAAAAAATATATAAAAGTAAAGTCATACAACCTTTCAATTATGACAAAAATGATTTTTCCGGGTATTTAATCTATCTTGATAAAAATGAATTTAAAAATCAAAACTTAACAATACGTAATGAACTTATACAGAAGAAATATCCTAATCTAACAGCATATTTAAACCAATCCAAAGGAGAACTTGAAAATATACTTAGGAATGCCAAAGAAAATATTAAAAACATATATTTTCCACGAAGAGGGAGTTTTATTACTCAGTATGATACTGGACATAAAAGAAAATTAATTAATCTCGAACCTTACTATGATAAGGAACCTAAAATATTTTTTAGTTATATATCCAAATCAAATGTGTTTGGATATACTAAAGATCCATATTATGCCACCTCTGATACTTATTTCTTATGGTTAAGGGAAGGGAAGAACGACATAGATTACTTATTTTTTCTTGCTTATCTTAATTCAAAAATTGTGAAATTTTTATTTAAGGCAAAAAATATTATGATAAAGAGAAGCAAGACTAAATTAGAAGAAGAAATACCAATCCCTAATATTACACTATTTCGATCTAAATATCAATTAATAATAATTGATTTAATTCGATATTTCACTTCAACTATAATTCACAATATTGTTTCCGTAGATGAAACAAAATTAGATAAATTAAGGGAAATATCCCCCAATACTTATTCTCAAATACGAAATGAAACCCCCCCCAGAAGGATAATAGACATATTATTTTTTATACTATTTGATTTAGTGGAGGAGGAGATAGATTTTTTGATAGAGAAATACTATTAGATAAGATAAAAAAAATCTAACCAAATGATATACCTCCTGATTTTGTTAACAATCTTATATCATCCCATAAATAACTTGTGTCGATCATTGTGGGAGAATTACAGCTATAACATTTCTCGCTCTCTTTAATAAATTTAATAAATTGAGGAAGTTGCAGTACTTCACTAACAGTTGTTTGTCGTAAATTAGCTATAGGTTTATCAATCTGAAGACAATTTTCAATGTCTCCATTATAGTTTACAAACATGAAAACTTTTTTTGCGTGGCATATGTATTGCTTTTTACCACCAATAAAATGGTTTAAATACATTTCTGAATTTAGCACTTTCGCACCGTTCTTCTTAGCTTCTAAAATTCTTTCAAATGCTTTACTAACATCTTTTTCATTAGCAGAATGCATGCCTTTCTCATCTACATCACCATGTGAATAATGGCGGACAGTATTTATTACATTAAAAGCTACGGGAATTCCAATTTTATCTGATAAAATTATCATTTCCTCAACGCGATTTATATTATATTTACTAATTGAAAAACTAAATTGAAGTGAAATCAATGGATAGCTTTCTTTAACAATAGTAACAGAATTCATTATTTTATCATACAATCCAGGCAACGCTCTAATCTGATCATGTTCTTCTGGCCTAGGGGAGTCCAGAGATATAAGAATAAAATCTATGTCATTTCCAAATTCTTTGATTTTATCTGGAAGGAACCAGCCATTCGTAACTATTCCAACAATTGTAAACTTTAACTCCCTTTTAACAAATTTAATAATTTCAGTAATATCTTTTCTAATGAGAGGTTCTCCTCCCCAAAGAATAGTAACTAGAAATCCCTCTTCCACTGCTTCTAAATATATTTTTTTAATTTCTTCAAGTGATAGTTCATCTTTTTTCGTATTATTTTTCCAAAGACAAGTTTCACAATCGCAATTACATTTTAAAGTTGTAAGAAAGTGAAATATAAATGGCTTACCACCTCTCTCCTTAGCAGTTTTCGCAGCTAACGCTAATTCGGCAATTTGTTGTTTTTTCTTTCTTTTTATTTGTTTACTAATTAACTCATGTTCCATAAATATATCTGTTATAACAGATTATTTATGATTAACGATATTAGTGTTTGTTTTTGCTTGATTTTTAATGATAGAATTTCCAAAATTTGATGATGTTGGTAGTTTTCCATTACCTGATTATGTTGATCTTGACAAATTCAACCAATTTTATTGGGTAGGATACAAGGGAATTATTAATAACGCAGATATTTTTGAGAATAGAGGAATTTATAATTTTTTCATCCATCCATTTCTCCAATCGTTTCAGTTAAAACTAAACGCCGGAGTAGAGATAATAAATTATCCCCAACATATGGACATGTATACCCAATTTTTGAAACCTATTGAAGATTATGAAGTAGAGCCATCTTTGATTGATTCTGAAAAAGGTATTATTCCAGAGCTCTTTATATTAGAATCTTTTGCGAAAGATTATTATGAAAGAACTGGAAATGCTCTTAAAATAAAAGTATGTATTACTGGACCCATAGAATTATACATAAAAAAACATGGTTTTACTTTATATCCCGATATTGTATTCAATTTTGCACGGTCTTTAAACAGAATATTGAAAAAATCAATAAAGAACACTAAATATCTTCAAAATTCCATAATCTCGATTGATGAACCTTCATTTGGATATGTTGACATGTTTAATATTGAAGAAGATGCCCTGATTAAATCATTTGATAAAACGGTAGAAGGGATAGACGCTCTTGTCCAAATCCACCTTCATACTTTAAAAAAATACTCAATTCCTATTCAATCAGAAAATGTCGATGTGCTCACGTGTGAATATGCTTCTGATCATACTAATATTATTCCAAAAAATGACTTAGAAAAATTTGATAAGTTCATACGTGTTGGTATCACGAGAACGAATATTAATAGTATTATGGCTGAGAAATTGGATGCGGGAACTCCACTTGATGAACTCAAAACATTTGAAGGAACTATGTCCTTGATTGATTCAAAAGAATTCATCAAAAAAAATCTGTTATTTGCTCTCGAACACTATGGTGATCGAGTTAAATTCGTAGGACCTGATTGTGGCCTTAAAGGATGGAATCCTCCTCAAGTTGCCTATGAGCTTTTACATAGAACATATGAAGTCATTAAAGATGTGAAAAATACTAAATAAACTATTTACGATTTGTTATAATGACTATTAGTATTTTTTTTGACGATGGAGGGGTTTTAAATGATAATAAAATCCGTGGAAAACAATGGAAATTGTTTGTTGGGGAATATTACTCAGGAAGATTTGGTGGAGATCCAGAAATTTGGGGAGAAGCAAACCACAAACTTATCACTTCTTTTTTCTGGAGAGATGGAAAGGAGAAATTTGATGACTACCTGGCTTTTTATACCCATTTTAAGAAAAATATGGTACTCGGGATGTTCAAAGAAGCTGGGAAGATTCCACCCAGAAATTTAAACTATGAAGAAGTATTTAATTCAGCAAGGCAATTTGTAATACCAAAAGTCCGATCCGCTATACCAGGAGTAATTAATAGTATTAAAGAACTTTTTGGAAGAGGTTTTATCCTTTATACGGCAGCTGGGGCTGTTTCTATTGAAATGAAGATGTATTTAGAAGGATTGGGAGTAAGCCAATATTTTGTAGAGTTTTATGGACTAGATTTGATTAATACATGGAAGTCTGGACCAGACTATTATAAAGCAATTTTCAACCACTCAGGTGTGGATCCCAAAAAAGCAATTATTATTGAGGATCAACCCCGATTTCTTGATAAAGCACTAGAAGTGGGGACAAATGTCATCCAAGCCTGTATAACAGGCGAACATAAACCTCAATTTCCGTTTTTTGTAAAAAATATGAGAGATCTTGTTCCAAATATCGAGAATTTAATCGAATCTCTTAATTTATAGAATTCAAAATTTTTGAAAAATAATCGAAATTAATATACTTCTAATCAAAATAGAAGACAAAAACCATTATAATGAGATAAAAAATGATAATAGATCATTTGAACCAAACTATTCAATTAAAAATTTGCTATTTTGGACCCGCATTATCTGGGAAAACGACAACTCTTAAATCTCTATTCAAACACTTTGGAAAAGAGGATAGTGTATTAAGTATTGAAAGTAGCATAAGAAGAACTCTATTCTTTGACTATGGTACAATTACTTTTGAAAATAAGCAATGGCGACTTAAGATTCATATTTATTCCACGACTGGACAAGATTTCTATATAATAACAAGACCAGCAACTCTGCAAGGCATCGATGGGATTATATTCGTAGCGGATTCGCAACAGGAAGTGTTTTACCGAAATTTGACCTCGTGGAACGAATTATGCAATTATTTTGAAGATTTAATTATTATTCTTCCTAAAGTTATCGCATTTAACAAACAAGACTTACCGGATAAATTTAGTCCTACATTATTCTTAGAAAATATCAATTCTTTCAAATTTAAGAACTTCAAAACGAAAAAGACTGTAGCACTTCACGGATATGGCGTTGTAGAATCTTTTGAAGAGCTTATCCAACTTATGTTGAAAAAAATATACAATTCACAAATTGTATCAATTTTCGACTAATTTGTTTGTCAATCTTAAACTAAATCCATGTTATTATTTGTTTATTTCAAAATCTTATTTCTAATTTTTAAATTATTATTGAATAAATAAAATGATTGAAATTCAAATTTCAAGTGTACACTGCTTATTTTTAAAAATCAATAAGTTTTTATAGCTTTTTTTACATATTACTATTGTCAATTGTCAATTGATTATTGACAAAACTAAAAAGGTGATATTCGTGTCAGATGAGTATGATGATGATTATAATGATTTTTTAGAGCGTATCAAGGAATATCTTAATTTGGACCAAGGAGCTTTTAATGTGGACTTCTTATTTCTACCAGAACCGAATTTTGATCCAAAAATGAATCCTAATGATAATAAATTTAAAGGTTTTAAAGTAACATACCATTTCGAATCTGGAATGGATAAACCAGAAATAAAGGTTGAAGGTAATTTTGATAAAAAAAAGCTTCAGGAATATTTTAAGACATTTAACTTATCTAAGCATCCACAAATTAGACGGTTAAATCCTTCAAGAGATAGGCAAATTATTGATGCTAGTAAGCTTTCCTTACAACCTAATTATGAAAAAATTAATTCCTTAACAAAAGATACTTATTTTGAGATAAATTTTCATGAAGATTCTGCTGAAATTATTATCGAAGCACCAGGAATTGAAAAAGGGCATATTTTACTAAGTTTAAGTGAGGATGGGAGAACTCTTAGAGTATCAATCGAAATCAATTTTATTAATATTGAAAGAGAGATAATATTACCTTTTGAGTCAACAATGGACGATCACATTTTAGAAGTTAATAACGGAATAATAACGATTATAATGCTAAGGAAGAAAATTTGAGTGTGATTACATAGTGAGTGAAATTTCAAGTGGTGTAGAAGGAAAAGATAATAGGCTTAGAGTGAAAGACGCTTTCAAAGACGATTCTGGACTAGGCAGAATTAGGATTGACGTTGAATTCGTAAAAAAGTTGAAACTAAAAAATGGTGATGCAATAGAGATATCTAACCCTATTTCAAAATTAAAAACTGCTGCATTATTATTTCCAAGTAAACCTGAAGATACTGGGACTGGCATAATTCGGCTAGATCCATTTCTACGAAGAAATATCGATACTACAGTGGATGATTCTGTTGAGATTCGCAAAATTAAAGTTGCTTTAGCGGAAAAGGTGATATTCGCAGGATTAACAGAATCGGTTGTAATTAGCCCGAGGCGACTAAACTCCCTTTTAGAGAATAGAGTGCTTACTAAGGACGATATATTAAGCTTTTATTCGTACAATAAGAAATATGACTTTGTAGTTATTGATTTTTTACCAAAAACTGCTGCAGTAAGAATTCATTCTGGTACGGAGATTAAATTAAGTGAAAAAACCCATAAAGAAATTATAGAAAGAGAAAAATCAAGGGTAAGTTACGAAGATATAGGAGGATTAGCAGATGAAATTCAGAGAATTCGTGAAATGATCGAATTGCCAATAAGACATCCAGAATTATTCAAAACAATAGGAATTGATCCCCCTAAAGGTGTTTTATTACATGGTCCTCCTGGAACGGGGAAAACTCTATTAGCTAGAGCAGTTGCATTTGAAACAGATGCCCACTTTATAACTATTAGCGGTCCTGAAATTATGAGTAAATTTTACGGACAAAGCGAACAAAATTTAAGAGATATTTTCGATGACGCTAAAAAAAACATGCCTTCAATCATCTTTATTGACGAATTAGATTCAATTGCTCCAAAAAGAGGTGAAGTGACTGGAGAAGTAGAAAGAAGGGTCGTAGCTCAGTTATTATCTTTACTCGATGGATTAGAAGGGAGAGGAGAAATTATCGTTATAGGAGCTACGAATCGAGTTAATGATATAGATATCGCATTGAGAAGACCTGGTAGATTTGACAAAGAAATCGAAATAGGGGTCCCAGATACAGATGGACGTCTCGAAATCTTGCAAATTCATACTCGGGGTATGCCTTTATTTGAGGATGTTGATTTAAGAACATTAGCAGAGAAAACTCACGGTTTTGTTGGTGCTGATGTTGAAGCATTGGCTAAAGAAGCAGCGATGTTAGCCATTAGAGAAATGCTTCCAAAGATCGATTTAGATAAACCGATTCCCTTTGAAATTTTAAATGCTTTAAGAATTAAAATGGAAAATTTTACTTCTGCGTTAAATAATATTGAACCTTCAGCATTAAGGGAAGTAGTAATTTCTCAACCTACGGAAACATGGGAAGATGTAGGTGGGTTGGAAGATGCTAAATTACAATTAAGAGAAATTATCGAGTGGCCTTTAAAGTATCCTGAATTGTATAATCATTTATCTTCAAAACCTCCAAGTGGAATTTTACTATATGGACCCCCTGGAAGTGGTAAAACTCTATTAGCTAGAGCGCTAGCCCATGAAAGTGAAATTAACTTTATCTCAGTGAAGGGACCAGAATTTCTCTCCAAATGGGTTGGAGAGAGCGAAAAAGCTGTAAGAGAAACCTTTAGGAAAGCAAGAGCTGCGGCTCCTTGTATCATATTCTTTGATGAAATTGACGCGATCGCAGGAATGAGGGGTAGATCTGCAAGCTCCGAGGTAACTGATCAAGTGATTTCTCAATTATTAACCGAAATGGACGGTTTAGAGGATTTAAAAGGTGTAATTTTACTTGCAGCTACTAACAGACCGGATATGTTAGACCCTGCTTTACTTCGATCTGGTAGGTTTGGTAGGCACATCGAGATTTTTATACCTGATTTCGAAACACGAAAGGAAATATTCAAGATACATCTCAAGAATAAACCTTTGGCAGAGGATGTGAATTTTGATAAGCTTGCTGAAGCTTTAGAAGATTATACAGGGGCCGATATCCAAGCAATTGCTGAAGAAGCTACTTTATTAACAATTCGAAAGGCAATCCCTACCTTTAATAAGAAGAAAGTAGAGTTACAAGAGCTCATGGATCATCTGGAGCAGTTACAATCGGAAAAAGATGATAAGGCAGCTATTCAAGATGTAGAAGAAAAAATTAAGAGCGCTCAATCCAAACTCGTAAGCAAAATTGAAATAAAACAATCAGATTTTGACGAGGCAATTGATAAAATCATAAGAGGTGCCGATAGAGCTAAAAAAGTTCACGATCAATATTCAAAAGAATCTGAAGATATGTATAGGTAAATAAAGAATGTGAGGTTGTAAAATCAATGGGAGAATATATCAGAAAAACACGATTTATTGGTTTGGATTCATTATTAGAGCTTTTAGGAAATCCCACTAGGAGATTGATATTATCTAAGTTAGCTAAGGTTCCACATTCCGCTCCAGATTTAGCTAAATCCTTAGGAATATCTCGACAAGCAATACATAGTCAATTAAATTTATTGATTGATAATAATATTATTGAAGATATAGATCCTGAAGAAAAAAGAGGCGGTAAATTTCGTATTAAAAGTAGTCTTTCTGTGAAAATTGATATTACTCCTGATTATTATGCCATAAAATATACTGCAACTAATATAACTAATAAAAATAACTCATTTGAGTTTAAAGATTTGAATTGTTCAGTAAATTATTCAGAAATAAAATCTCCTGACCAAAAAATCAGATTTCTTGGTGATGAAATTAGAAATATTGAGAGAAAAATGATAAAAATAGAAAAGAACCGAGGGAACTTATTAAATCAAAAGGAATGTCTTATATTAGAATTAAAAGATATAATGAATAATCAATATAAAAAAAAATTAGAAAAAATCTTGAAGGAAAGTGGTGTAGAAGAGAGGAATATAGTTAAAAATCTCAATCTTAGTAAAGAAATCTTTTTTACAATGTTTTTTAATCCAGGAAGATATTTTAAAAGGATTAGAATTAATGAGTTAATGGATGATATGTTTTTCTCAAATATGGATCGGGATGAGAGAAATGAGAGATTTTTTAAAATTAAACCTCTATTACATGATTTATCGCGATTAATGAATTTTCTTCAAGAAGGCGATGAGGATTGGTTTTTTGATTTTTAAAGCCGCATTCACTACGTTATATGTTTTTATTCAATTCTAAAAAATAGTATTATTACTAGGTGCTCAATGAACCTACAAGATTTAAAACAACACATGCCCGAAATTTTCGAAAATGTTAAAAAAGACGTGAAAAAGATAATTGGTCGTCACCGGGCTGGTTTAAGCTTAGGGTTGGCCGAAATGGGCATGTTTCGGGGCGGTTTCATAGGTGGAATGCATTTTCATCCCGGTACAGAAATTGTCATGAACACATCTCCGTTAAAAATCATATTAGAATCTCAACCGTATGAAATAATTTGGGCTTATACTTATCACATTTTATTACATGAATACATTCATTCGTTAGGAGTTATTGACGAGCATCAGTGCAGAACGATTGCTCTCAATATTACTGAAGAAATCTTCAAAGACAAGAAGCATCCAGCATTGATTCTCGCAAGAAATGGAATCGGTGTATTTATACCCAATTTGAAAATTGTCTTTGTACCCCCTGAACGAAGACCAGATGGGATGCCAATAGAGTATGTAAGTGGTTTCGATAGAGAGAGCCAATCGTATTTTTCTTAAGATTGACAGTTTTTTCTTTCTTAGTTTTTGAACATATCTTGGAGGAATATTTTAAATATCAATATTACCAGTGGATTCCTTAACTGTGTAATATTTAAATTGATTTTTGGAAAATAATAAATAGAAGAAGTTCTGTTTTGTTTATGTATGGTTGACTATTATTTTGTTGGTACGATATATGAAGGTATTATAATACTAATCTTTATACCCTTAGTAGGTTTAAGTCTGAACAACCATATTAAAGTACGAAATAAACTCTCTTTATTATTATTTTTAATTCTTCTAAGTTATGGTGCTGCTATTTTTTTTTCTTGGGTATCTAAAGTTTTAAACGCCTTTTCGAATATTGGCTATATCATGGATAATAATGTTCCTGATCCTAATACACCACAATCTTGGATTTTATTAAGGATAGCGGATTTCAGAATCCCATATGTTTTCATAATAGTTGCGATTTTTTTTTCCTTTTCATTTAAACGAAAAATCTTTGAAAAAGAAAACAAACAAATTAATAAATATATTACTTTTGGATTTACAATATTTAATCTAATTTTTGCATTATTTATTTATCAGAAAGGAAATCTGTTATTCGACCTACTTACTTTCTTTTTTGTATTTGTCTTAATGACTATGGTCTATTTACCATTTTTGTTGAGCGCTATAAAAGCTTATAAATCTACCGATCATCCCGGCTTTAGAAAATCTTTTTTATCTTTATCAATAATGTCTATATCTTATATTTCAGTATTATTATGCTTCTTAATAGATCGTATTTACATTTTCTTGGGGGATTTTGGTTTTACAATTTTTTATTTTTTATCATGGGTATTAGTGTTAATAGGCATTATCAGTACTTATTATGGTTATCTTAAATTAGATGTAAAATAGAAATACAATCTCCTATAGAATCAAACAAATTTTGATTTTATTAATTTTTAAAATTTAAATTATTGAATTTTATTACTCATGCAGTCAACATATAAAAATATGTTTTTATATTTCTAATTTTATTAAATTTATGATTATTTTTTTAGAATAATAAAATAAAAAAAAATAAGTAATCCATGAGTATCAACAACACCAGATCTGAGAATTTAATAGATTCAATATTTGAATATTCCCCTGATTTAATTCTTATTCATGATAAAAGAGGGAATATTACTAATATGAATGAAAATCTTATTAAGGTTTTAGGATATAAGAGTAAGGAAGATATTTTAAAATTACAAATAAAAGACATACTGAATTATGAAAATAAAGATTTTATATTGCCAAAATTCTTGAAGCTCATTTTAAATAAATCTGAGCACACTGAATATTATTTTAAAACTAAGAAAAACGCTCATATTCCTGTAGAGGGTTTTGGATTTCCTTATAAAATAGGAAAATTGGATATTATAGTAAATATATCAACAATTATTCATGATAAGAAGAAATTACAAAAAGAATTACTCAATACTAAGTCACAACTTGATAATTTAATGGTAAAGATACCAGAAATACGTCTTTGGGTATTATCACAAAAAAAAGATGTAGTTGAAATATTACAAAAAGGAGGAAGAGTTCTTAAAGAAAGTGAGAAAAAATATAGAGATATTCTAGAAAGTATAAAAGAAGGATATTTTGAGGTTGATTTAGAAGGAAATTTAGTCTTTTTTAATGACTCATTGTGCGATATTTTAGGATATTCTCCTGAAGAATTAGTGGGAAAACATTATAGAAGCTTTATGAAATTGGAAAATAAAAAATTAGAAGAATTTATTGATATTGATGAAATTGATGGAAAAGCCTTCGAATTTGAATTAATTAAGAAGAATAGAGAAAAAATATATGTAGAAAGTTCCTTATCTAAAAAACAAAATACTGAGGGAATAGAAATTGGCTTTTATGGCCTTATTAGAGATGTCACAAAACGAAAAGAAGCAGAAAATAAAATTAACCGAAAATTAGAATTGGAAAGGGTTATTTCCAAGATATCATCACTTTTTATTAATCCTTTAAATTATGATGAGGCGATTAATAATTCACTTGAATTTATGGGAAAATTGAGTAATGCGAGCAGAAGTTATCTTTTTATATTTAATAACATTGCAAAAACAATGGATAATACACATGAATGGTGTGCTAAAGGAGTTATAGCAGAAAAGGAAAATCTTCAAGGATTATCCCAAGATATGTTTCCTTGGTGGATGATTAAGCTTAATAATGAAGAAGTAATTCACATTCCGGATGTTTCGATGATGCCAGAAGAGGCAGCCATGGAAAAGGACTTGTTACAGCAACAAAATATCAAATCACTTTTAGTTTTACCCTTATTTATCGGAAATATACTTTCTGGCTTTATAGGCTTCGATAATGTTAGAGAAACTGGAGAATCGGACGAAGAGGATTTTTTTTTACTTCATTTATCTTCCGAAATTATTGGAAATGCTCTCAAACGCAGAGAAATAGAAAAAAAATTAAAAGATTCAGAACAAAATTTAATAAATTTGAATAAAGAATTGGAACAAAGAATTGAATTAAGAACAAAAAAATTAAAAGAATCTAAGGAATTATACCATAAAGCTTATGATCAAGTTAATTTCTATAAAGATCTATTAACTCATGATATTAGTAATATCCTTCAAACGATAAAATCTGCGGGAGAACTTAGTTTTATTTATATTAATGATCCTAAAAAATTAAACGAGTTATATGAGATATGGAATCTAGTCAATAGTCAAGTTAATAGAGGAAATAGATTAGTCTTAAATGTAAGAAGATTATCTCAAATTGAATATACTCAAATACCTTTTCAACCAATAGAGGTTTTCTCATTTCTGCAAGAAGCAATTAAATTTACCCAAAAAGGAATCCAAGAAAGGAAAATAAACTTTCAAATCGATTCTCCTTTCAAAACATACAATATTAACGCAAATGAACTTCTGCTTGATGTATTTGAAAATATCCTAATTAATGCTACAACATACAATGATAATCCGATAATTGAAATTTTAATTAAAATTTCTAAATTACAAAAAGATGGAATTAAATTCCTTAAACTAGAATTCTTAGATAATGGAATAGGAATCTCCGATGATAGGAAGAAATTGATCTTTCAAAAAGGATATAAAAAAGAAAAGCAATCTAAAGGTATGGGTTTAGGGTTATCTCTTGTAAAAAAGATTATAACGGGTTATAATGGACAAATTTGGGTGGAAGATAAGGTTTTTGGAGATTATACTAAAGGTAGTAATTTTATTGTTATAATCCCGGAAGAGTGATAAGAAATTACTTTTGAAATTAAAGTTATTTTTCTAACTAATAATTATCTGTAAATTTATGAATATCGTCAATAATTAATGCTTCCACCTCTTATTTAATTAATTGGTAATTCAATCGTAAAAGTTGCTCCCTTATTTAATCCTTTGGATTCTGCCCAAATATTTCCTCCATGCATTTCAATAAATTGTTTTGCTAGATATAATCCAAGTCCTGGACCATCTATATCAACATCGAAATCTTTGCCGTATCTTTCAATTTTTCCAAATTTTTGAAAAATTCTTTGTAATTCAATTTCAGTAAATCCTACACCTGTATCTTTTATTGAGATCTCTAAATGTTTCTTCATTCTCTTTAAGCTTATGGAAATAATTCCTTTTTGAGGAGTGTTTTTTATTGCGTTGGATAGGATATTTTTTATTACTTCTGTAATTTTATTTTTATCAATTTGAATAAATATGTTCTCTTGAACATTAAGTTCTAATGACAGTTCTCTTTTATCAGCTAAATATATCAAATCATTCACGCATTTATTAATAAGTTTCCCAATATCCTCTCTTTCCCTCCTAAAAGATATGCTTTCTGACTCAATAAGCGAAATATCTATTGTTTTTTTGACCAAATTTTCTAATCTCTTTCCTCCTTCATAGATGATTTCAATGAGTTGTTTCATTTCCTCAGTATAAACACCTTTAAATAAGTTTAAAAATAATTCTGCTGAAGCTAAGATAGAAGTTAATGGTGTCTTAAATTCGTGCGAAGCTCTTGTAATCAATTCATTTTTGATATCATCTAATTTTTTTAGTTTAATAAGTTCTTCTTCAATTAATTTTTCTGCTTTCTTTATTTCGGAGATATCTTGTGCTAAAGTAAGAATATATGGTTTATTTCCTAATTTAACAATAGTACTCTGATATAAAATCCAAAATGAACTCCCATCTTTCCGTTTAACTTTAAACTCCTCAAACTTTTTTTGTTTTACTCTCAATGTTTCTTTATATCTCTTCTCTATTATGGAAATTTGATCTGAATCAAAGACTCCAAATTCATAATAATATCGTCCAATTACTTCGTCTTTTCTAAATCCAAATGCTTTTTCAGCAGCAGAATTATATTCTAAAACTACTCCGTCTGGATTGGCTAACAAAATTATTTCTGGTGAATTCTCAAACAATTGTCTATATTTTTCTTCAGATTCAATTAATTCTTGTTCTGCTTTTTTACTAGCAGTGATTTCTCGTACAAACACAGCTACTTGATCTTCAGAAAAATAAAGATGACGCGCCTCAAAATGTCTATAAACATCACGTATTGATAATCCATATTCTATTATCTGAGGTTGTTTTGTTAATAATGTTTTTTTAGTAGCAATATAATGAAGATCACCAATGTCTTTTGGAACCAAATCTCTTAATTTATGGTTAATTAATTTCTCTGACGGAACATAGAGATCTTCTTCTCTTCCCCTAAAGTCTAAAATGGTTGTATCTTTGTGTATTAAGAAAAAAAGATCTGGAATGGATTCAAAAATCAATTTAAATTTAATTTCGGAATCTTTTATTTTTTGATAAGAATATAACCTTTGTTCTTCAATCGATGCAGATTGAGCCAAAATTCGTATTATATCTTTATCAACTTCACTTATTTCTCGGTTTTCCTTATATATTACACAAAAGGAAGCAACTGGCTCATTATTTAGTTTTACTGCAATACCACAATATTGTTTTAATCTATATTTTTGAACATTTGGATCAGTTTTCACATATTTAGTCATATCTAAATCCTTTATTATCGTAACATCCTCACGATTCATGTTGATTATATCAGTACAAATATGCCCAATTGGATTATCCTCCCGTTCGTAATTTGGTGGTTCTTGCCAAATTGCGATTGTTTTTAATATTTTATTACCGTTTACCTCAATTATTTTATTATACGCGGCACAATCACTCATAAGCAGCTTACCTGCTGCGTCGACAAGCAATTGTATATTTTTAAAGGGATCATCTGTGAATTCTAGAAAAGTGTCATTTAATGTTTTTACTTTCTCCTCTGATTCTTTTATTTTTAATTCTGCTTCTTTCCGCTCGTTAATATCTTGTATTACTGTTTGAATATATGTTTCACCACCAATCTTTACTAACGATCCTTGCAGATTAACCCAAATGATATTTCTGTCTTTTGTATGGAATGGAAGTTCGATAGGTTCCAAGACACCTTTAGTTAATAGTTTTTTAAATTTCTTTGCTAAAAGCGGTAAATTACCCGGTAGATAATTATTTAGCTCTTTAAAATCCTTATCTATAAAATCTTTTCTTTCAAATCCATATTTTGTAAGTGTTGCTGGATTCACATCAATTATCTTTCCATTCAGGTTTAATAAAACAATCATATTGGGAGAACTTTCAAATAAATTGCGATATTTCGCTTCAGATTCTTTTATTTTTTTCCCAGTTATTATACGTTCAGTTATGTTGGTGATAACACCGAAGCTTCCAATATAATTTCCCTCTGCATCAATAAGCGGTTTTGGGGCTAAAATCGTATAAACTTTTTGTCTATCTTTCCTAGTCCATACAAGCTCATAAGGTTGTGCTTCTCCTTTTCTACGCTCAATTAACTGCTCTTCTACTATACTTTGATTTTTTTTATCAAGATAATTGAAGAGATGTGTATTAAGAAGCTCATCATACGAATATCCAATCATCTTGCTAAAACTTATATTAACATAGGTAAAGTAATTATTCTCATCTATAACTGCTAACCCATCAGTCATAGTCTCAACCAAAGTACGGTACCGCTCTTCACTCTCTCGAAGCTTTTGTTCTGCTTGTTTACGCTCTGTAATATCTCTTGCAATTAATATTCCTTTTAATTCTCCTTTATTATTTATAAAGGCCCCTCCTTTTACTTCAAACCAAATATATTGACCTTTTAGATTCGCTACTCTCATTTCCTCTATTCCTTCTTTATCTTTAATACCCTTCAGTAGCGAATTAAGAGCCATTACTTTATCATCGGGATGCACAAAATCCAAAATATTCTTTCCTAATATATCTTTTTTTGTATTACCTATTATTTTCTTAACGACTTCTTCATTAACATATTCAATTTGAAATCTAGTATTTATAACAACGATTAGATCATTAATATTTTCTGTGAGAAGCCGATAATTTTCTTCTGATTCAATTAATTCTTGTTCTGCTTTTTTGCGTTTGGTGATATCTGTAGTAATCATTCCAAACATTTCACCTACTTTGAAAGTTCTTATAGATATTATAATATCTCCAAATTTAGGGTGTGGAACAACACCATCTATATAAAATGGTTTTCCAGTTTTTAATACTTCCATATATTTATCATATCTACCTTTCTCCTTAACATCTGGAGCAATTTCTAGTATATTTTGACCAATTAAATCTTCTCTATTTTGCCCCATAGATATCATATTGAAACCATTTTTATTGCAATCAACTAAATTGAGCTCCGAATCCCAAATAAAAATACTATCAGGCGCTGAGTTTATAAAAGCACTCAATCTTTCTTCTGACTCTTTTATTTTCATTTCTGCACCTTTTCGCTCAGTAATATCTCTCGTAATAACTAAACCTGATTAACATGACCTTCCTTAAAAATTGGAATTCTACGCGTTTCAGTAATGATTTCTTTACCATCTACAAATGTGCTCCCTTCAGTAAATTGAATTTCTCCAGTATCGAAAATTTGCTTATATTCCTTGCGAATTTCACTTGATAAGAATGGAAACGCTTCGAAAATAGTTCGGCCTACAACATCCTTTTCAATACCTAAATCTTCGAGCCAAGATTCAAAGGCGGGATTGATCAGAAGAATCTTTAAATCTCTGTCTACGACTTCTAGAGGATCGGCTAAAGAATTTATCATAGTTCGATATTGCTCTTCAGATTCTCTGATTTTTTGCTCAATTTTTTTATACTCGGTAATATCTTCAACAATACCTTGTATACCAATTATTTGATTGGAAGTATCGCGAGCAGGGTTTAGATATAATCTGCCACAAAAATCTTTCCCCCATTTTGATGTATAGAAGAATTCACTGATATTTGATTCTTTCTTCTCAAGGCACTGTTCGACTGCTGCCGAGATACCAGCCTTTTTTAATAACGGGAAGGTTAAAAGATTAATTTGTTTTGTGGCCTCAGCAGATGGTGAACCAAGGATTCTCAATAATTGAGGATTAACTAACTTAATGTTTCCTTCCTGATCTGCTAAGAATACTCCTACAGGCGCGTGGTCTACCAGTAATCGATAATCTTCCGATGCTTTCCACAACTGATTTGTCCTTTCCTCAGCTCTTTGTTCTAACTCCAAATTTAATTTTTTTAATCTTTCTTCAATTTCAATTAATTTATGAATATCATGAAGTACTCCCCTTATCCCTACAATCTTTCCTTCTTTATAGATAGGTCGTGAATGTAACCTCCCAAAAAAAGTAGATCCATCTTTTTTTTGAAAGGTATAAATACCTGGCTCAATTAATTCCCCTGAAAAGAATCTTTTTGCGTTTCTGATTAATTTTTCTCTTTGTTCAGGTAGAACAGCTTGAATCATACTCATTTTTCCTATAACTTCATCTTTTTGATAACCAAATTTTTCATAACCCGCAGGATTAACATAAGTAAACTTTCCACTTTTATCAATCTCATAGATAATATCTGGTAAAAGTTCGGCCATATCTTTATATTTTTCTTCGGAATCTTTCAATTTTTGTTCTGTATTCTTCCGTTCCGTAATATCTTCAGTATGAACTAAAACTAAATCAGGAGGAATATGACTATATTCAACCGAGATATAAATTTCTTCTCCAGTAGTCATACAAACAGTTTTAATTTCTTTAGAAACTCTACATTTAGAGGAGGTGCATCGACTAAGTCCTTCATAAAACTCGGATTGATCTTTATAAATATCTGATGCTTTTCTTCCTAAATCATTTATAATTTGACCATTAGTTATTTTTTCAGCTGAAGTGTTATACTCAATCAAAATTAAATTATTTTCAACTATTTTCCAAACATACGAAGGAAAAGGGATACTTTTAAAGAGAGAGTTAAACATTTTCTCTGAAATTCTCGATTTTTTAACTGAATTTGACAATTTTCCTCACCTTTTTCAGAAATTCTTATACCACAATTTATGATTTAAAAAAAATAATAATATCCAGAAAATAATGGTAGAAGTTGTATAAAATAATTTGCTTTAATTTTGAATTTAACACCAAATAAAAGTGATCCCTTAATTCTATTGAACTCAGCTGTTTACAATCAAAGTTGGATGCAAAGAGATATTTATCAATCGATTTTGGATTGATTAATTTAATAACTACGGTAGAAAACAGAAATTTAAAGCCAATTATCATTTCAGGTAGAATCTTAAAATCTATTAATCGGTAATGGAATAAATGTAAAGCAAGGCTCTATTCTATCAAAGACAAACAGAACCTAAAGTGGACAAATAGACTTGATAGAATTACTATTAATCGAAATTCAGTTATTACTGACTTCTTTTTTTATTTAATAGTTAAGATTATTAAATATGATACCGTAGAACTAATTAGAATTTAGATTTTTTAAGAGGTAATCTTAGAATTTCCAAAACCTTCTCAGAAAAAGAAATTAAAGAAGATAAAATCGAGAAAGACCTCGAGATTAGTCAAGATCATTTAATTTTAAATTGGCAATATAAGGATGTTAAGAAGAAACTAACGTACGATATTAAAAAATGTATTGGGTGTAGTTTATGTAAACTTGTCTGCCCGGTCGACGCCATAGAACTTGGACCAATCCCAGAAATTGCCCAAAATATATTGGACGATTCAAACCCTAAACTTTTTATTGATCACGATAAATGTTGTTATTGTATGCTATGTGTCGTTGTTTGCCCCACCGATGCGTTCCATGAAAATATTGAGCCAGAAGGACAAATTGTTATGGATGAATTTCCAACTTTAGAGAAATTCTATGAAATCGATTTTGATAATTGTACTGAAGATAAGGAAAATAAAATTTGCCAATTATGCTTAACAGTAAGAGAAAGGAATCACATCCAAGATTATTATAAAATTTCAAAAGAATGCCCCGCTGATTGTTTTTCTATCAGTACTCCAATCGAGGGAGAAGTCATTATTAGGAAAAACATGTTACATAAATGCGATCCCCAGGGTGTAAACTTACTATATTAACATAAATTCTGAAGATTAATTAAATTTAATTAGATATATTAAAAAAATTAAAAGAACAATCACTATCTTTTTAAAATTGAACTTCTTTTTAATATTCAATGAGTAATTTAATGAAATCGATAAATCCATTTGATTTTTATAATAGATTTTTGGATCCTGTAAAATATAAAAAAGATATATCTAAATTTATAAAAAAATTAACAAAAGAATTAAGTATATTAATTAATAAAAGTATAGATGAAAAACTTACAAAATATTATTTTTGGGATCTTCTTATACACCCTAAAAATTATAATCAATTTAATGGTTATCATTTAATAGCTAGTCTAACAGCAAGATTATTACTCTATAAAATCTTATATAAAGCAGATTGTTGTAATAATAAAACCTATCAATTAAACCAAAAATGGTTTAAATATCTTAAGAATAGAATACTTCCTTATGAAAGTGAAATTCCTCTTATTTTCTTTGCAAAAATTGCTACTAATTATCCTGTTATAAATAAAGACTCAACAATATCTTTATTTAAGGAAAACAAATATTTAACAAAAGAAGAAAATTTAAGATACTTACTTGAGAACCCAGTAGAAGATCCTTATAAAAAAGTTCTACGCTTTAAGGAAACATATAAAAATTATTATGGCATATTTCTTGGAAGGTGTGAATACTTGGGAGTGGAATTATCTAAATACGAAGGAAATAAAAAAAGTAGTAGGTATAGAAATAATATATACGACATTTTTCAACTAAAAAATAATAATAAAAAAACACCGCCCCAATTAATAAGAGATTTATTATTCTCATTAATTCATGTAAGAAATGCTATTGCACATCATGAAAAATGCATTATTATAAAATCACATATAAACAAAATACAAATATTAGATTTTAATCGCAATGGAAAACAGACTTATAATGAAGTATTAGACATAGAATCATTATGGGATTATTATTATTATCTAGTATGTTTAGACATAGGAATTAACACAATCGCACTATACTTTTACACCATAAAAAAAATAAGAATTATTCTTTAGATAATTACTTAATTAAAGCATCTTAATCTTTAATTTCTTGTTAATCACAAGTATAATAATTGCACTAATCAATAGCTTCAGTAAATGGTTTTTTTTTATTTTTCCATTTAATATATAGATTTATTTTTCATCTCAAGTGGAAAGATGATAAATTCCTCTGTAAGGGTTCTTTTGATTTATAGATGTGATATTCTAAAAATCAAATAAATAACTGAAAAATTCTTAGAATCAGAGAAATTAACAAATTTTTCATTATTTAATCATATTAAAGTTGAAATTAGAAGAATTAAAAAAGAATAACTTTGCTTAAAAAGAATAACAAGAAAAATTAACTGTGAGTTGCCTCCAATTGTTAAATATATATAAGGATGATTATTATTTATTATAATAAAACAAGAATTTATATTATTTTTATTAAATGAAGTTCGAAATCAAAAGACATCAGAAAACAGTTTTTAAATCTCATTAATTTTGATTATATTCAACTGATTACACAAGAATCATTAAAATGTTAGGATTAAAAAAGAAGAAATTTACCATTTTATTTCTTTCCGCAAATTTCAAAGAAAGTACAGTTAAGACTCGTATTGATAAAGAATTCAAGACAATTAAGAAAATAATTGAAAAGTCACCATTTCGTGAATTTATTTATCTTGAATCTGCTTTTGCCACCGAAAGAAATGAATTTTTTGAATGTATCTCACGATATCAACCTCAAATGATCCATTTTGCTGGACATGGTGAACAATCTAGTGGATTTTATTTTGAAGATGATATTCATTTTGAGAAAAGTTATGGCTCTCAGTTTCTTTTTGAAGAAACTATTGGTGTCCTCAAAGATTTTGAACAAATCATTAAAATTATAATTTTTAATTCTTGTGAATCTTTAAAGATTGCAAAGAGAGTCTCTGAATATTTGCCTTGCTCGATAGGAACAAAAAGGAAAGTTTATGATAATGACGCAATTACCTTTTCAGAAGGTTTTTATGAAGTTTTTTGCTCTAATGACAAAATTGAAAATGCATTTAAAAATGCTTTAAGAAGGTATAAATTACAGAGTGATATAGTTGAAGATGATTATAAAATGTTTTTTGAGGATTCGAAGACAATTGAGAAGGGTTTAGAAGATTTTCTTAATACAAATTTAGAACAAGCATTTCTTGAAGAATTTGATAAAAATATTCGAGATATCATAGAGTGGGCTTTAACTTTCATAATTACTATGAATTTAGATAATATCAAACTTTTTATTAATAGCTTATATGATTATTTAGACAAGTTCCTTCAAATTAAGCTAAAAGACTCAAATAGAGAAGAATTAATTAATAAAATCAGACTTACCGATCTGAGAGAAATTGTTTCTCAAATTATTGCAGAGATAGATAATTTTTTTGAAGATAATACTATTCAAAAAGAAAAAATTTTCGATAAATTATTTCAAACATTAAGTTTACTTAAGGGTTATTATGAAAAAAATCCTTCATTTTTTGATGTTATAAGTTCACGCCTGATTTCGAAATTAGAGATTATGAACCCAAAAATTATAAATTGGAGGAGTCAGATTGATTTTACTATTGAAAATTTTAAAATGCCTTTATGGAGATTAAGAGCGAAAAATCAAAATGAAATAATTGAATTTGAAGATGAAACTTTGCTTAATTATTGTTTACAACAGTTAGAATTAGTAGATCTAGCTTCAAGGTTCGAAACTAGATTCAATTTAGATCTCTTTGAAAAAAACCCAGATCTTGAGCATTTTTTTGAAAATTTTTTTAGAAACCTTAAGAATCCTCAGGAAAAAAATAGAATTTTTTTATTACTAGGATACATGGGATTGGGAAAAACATGGAATGCATCATATCTCGCATTTGAATATATCAAGCAGAGAAAAATCCCAACTTTTTATTTTCATCTTCGCTCATATGAAGATCGGTTTGAAAATATATTAGGAGGTTTTAATAAAGATTTATGCAAGATAACTAGATTAATTGCATTCAAAGAGGGACAAAAAAGAAATGTCTTACTAATCTTTGATGGTTTTGAGGAATTAACTGAAGACGAGAGAGGAGAGTTTCTAAACAATCTCTGTGATATGATTGAATTAGACAAGAACTATGAGCACTTAATTATATTATTGACATCAAGGTTAGTAGATTGGATAAATTCTAAAGAAATAATCAGAAATTATAGAAAATTTAAACGGTATATTTTTCAAAATGATAAATTCAATAACTTCGAAGATACTGAAATTCCTACTGGTACTAGTTATATTCTTTCAGATATTAAAGATTTAGCACGATTAAAAAAGATCA
The DNA here is from genome assembly GCA_030615235.1 of Promethearchaeota archaeon. GTDB lineage: Archaea > Asgardarchaeota > Lokiarchaeia > Sigyniarchaeales > SOKP01 > SOKP01. Next base: position 27,757 of record JAUWZR010000002.1, on the reverse strand, counting down.
ATGAAAATTATGGGATAAACTATGAGAAGATTAAGGATAAGCTCGTTAAGAAATTATTAATGAAACCCTTTATCATCAAAATAATCTCCGAAAGTAATGTAGATATCATCGAAAAAAAATTTAATCCATCTAAAGATGATTGGTATAATCTTTTCGAAAGTCGCCAAAATGAAAATACTATTTTGAACAGGATGGGAATTGTGGGTACTGTAGAAAATGATTTCAAAGATTTAGTAAGTATAATTGCGGATCCTTATACTCCCATTCTTGATAATGAGCTTAGTGAATTTCGATATAACAAAAAAGGAAGTTGGGATGTAATCTATTCTAGTGGTATTATAAAAATGGATAAAACAAAAACACAATTTAAATATTTCTTTCAAGAAGAATACCAAGGTTTTATTGAACACTATAGTTCTAAATTGAAACAAAGATTTCAAGAATTTGAAATTTGTAAATCCGATGCAAATTCATTAGGAGAAATTGAAGTTGAAATAGGAAATCACAGACTAAGAAATCTTTCAGATTTTGAAGAAATAAAGAGAAGTCAAGGTTATGTAATTGATATAAATGATCGTGTATCGGAATTATACCTAGATCATATAAAAACAAAACATATCCCCAAAGGGGTTTATAAATTAATAGGTTTAAAGAAGTTAGCTCTTCAAGATAATGAATTACCAAAACTTCCTAAAGATATTGGTAGATTAAAAAATTTAGAAGTTCTAAATTTAGACCATAATGAATTGAAAGAACTTCCAGATACTTTAACAAATTTAGACAGGTTATTTAGAATAAATATTCAATATAACAATATAAAATCAATTAACTCATGGTGGCATGAGTTCAAGAATCTTAAATTTATCAATTTAATGAGAAATACATATATTTCATTTTACCCAAAAAAGCAAACATTACCATCCATCAATTATGTTGACGATAATTTACTAATTGTAGATGATGAAATAGAAATTAGAGGGCAATTAACGCCGAAACTGGAAAAAATTCATTTAAAAATTAAGGATGCTGTCATTATTGATTATTTAAATCATTTAAAGGATTATTCTGGTGAATATACTTATTGGGTTACAATTTCTAATGAGTATATTAGTTCTTTAACATTACAAATACCAAAGAGTTTATTGAATATATTTGAAATGCAAAACTATTTTGAATTTAAAGATTTATTTTGGTCCTTAGAAGAATTAGAATCTTTAGAACTTAAGGGAGAATTAATTAAATTTGGGAAAAGTACTACAATCAAAAATTTAAAAATAATTGATATTCAAGGAAAAGGTCATCAATTTGTACTTAATCTGCATGAATCAATTTCTTTATTAAAGAATCTTGAATCAATTTATATAGAAAATTTCTTTAAATTTAATTTTCCTGAAAGTCTAAAATCTTGCTCTAAGTTAAACGAGGTAATCATCAATTCTCAAATATCAAATATTTTACCGGATATTGTATTTAAATGGGATATGTTTCCGAACATTTTAATTAATATATCTCAAAATCTAGAAGATATCAAAGATTATATGGCTCAAAACCAATTAGACAGTTCTCGAATATTAGTTAACCTCCCTACACAATTTATATTAAATGAGTTAACTATTCCTTCTCATATTGAAAAAGTATGGATTAAGGTACTTACTAGATTCCCAAAAAATGTATCTATTAATGGCGTATTAAATAAGCTTCTAATCACCAATCAAGAAAATCTTACAAAAGAATTCTTTAAAAAAATAAACTATTGGAAAATCTCTGGTAAAGGAATATATTTATTCGGATTTTCAAGAGGCCAAAGCATTTTACCGGATATAATAGGTAATTTCGAGAATTTAACCCATCTAAGAATAGATTTCCCATTTGTTACTAATTTAAAAGCTTGGGTATTTTTATCACCTTATATTAAAAAAATGCTTATTTCAGAAGATCCTCTACCTACTTCTAATGAAGACTTTCTTAATAATTCGAATAAGGGTATATTTTTAGCAAGAGTAAGAAATGATTGTAAATTACCCAAAGACGAAATTTCAATGAAAAATATAACGCATCTTCGAATTAATCTTCCTCAATTAACAGAGCTACCTAACTTTTTTGGTAATTTATCTCAATTTACTCAACTATTGATAACATCGATTACGTTAACCGGATTAACAGGGGAATTTGGAAGTGAAGATACTAAGTATAGATTAGAACTTAGAGTAAATAAAAGATGCATATTAAGTGAATCGCTTAATAAATTAGAAAATATAACACATCTTCAAATAATTGATATAGCAGCAAAAGACTTACCAAAATCTTGGGAGAATCTTAAAAATTTATCTTATATACGTTGGATAAATCCTCCATTAGATAAAATTCCAGAATTAATTAAAAACCTTCCAAAAATAAAGTGTCTACATATTTCATTCGGGGGTTCTCAAGATTTCCAAGAAAATTTTTGGGAAGATAATAAAAATAATCGCATGGAAATTTCGATCTCGCATAGAAAACCTATACAATTTTCAAATACTCAAAATATTGCTCATTTAAGAGTTTCAGGTTCAAGAATAAGTAGATTTTTTGATTTATTAGAGAGTAATTTCGATAAAATAACTCATATTAGAATTGATGATAATAATTTTATACCTAATTTTGTCCAAGAATGTAGAAACTTATTATATCTTGAGGTAAATACAGAGCTTATTGACCAAATACCAAGATATTTAATACATTTCAAGCAAATCCAGCAACTGGTCATAACTGACAAATTTATAGAGTTTTCAAATGATTTTTGGAATCCAAAAGATATTTGTACTTTCAAAATTAAGGTAAAAACTAATTGCAAATTTCCAAATTTCCTCCATGAGTTATTCAATTTAACACACTTATGGGTTGAGCTTCCAGAATTAAGAATTTTACCAGAAGATCTTAAAAAAATTAAAGAAAATGACATTGATTTAAGAATCTATACAGATAAGGAGATTGAGATTTCATTAGATGATTATTTAACTTTATTAAATCCAAAATTTTATATTATTAAGGTAGCTCCAAATTGCTCAATCCCAGATTCATTAAACAAAATTGAATGAAGCAGATCTTGATAAGAAGATGAACATTAATGTAGTCTATGAATAATGGATATTAATAATATTTATTGTATTATGAAATAACATTTCTGTTTCGGATTGCTTGACTCTAGCATCTATGTGTTGAAGTTTATAGCTAATATCTCTTAAATAATCTAAATATTCAATTAATAATGTATCTTATTTATTGATTACTAGATTCATTTTTTTTTAATGAATTATATAATAATAATAAAATAATGTAAAATTAAAGGAGGTCTTAAAATATGTCTAATGAACATAATGCTCTTAGAAATTATTTAGAAAATGAAAATCCAGCTGGTAGAGTAAGATTTTTTATTACCGATTCTCCAAGCGATTATATTGATTTCCAATGTTCAGAATGTGGAAAAGACTGCTCTGTAAAGTTTTTTGGACACATTAATGATCCTTCGTTTTGTGAAATTCAAATAGAATGTAATAACTGCGAAAATAAGTTAGAATTTCCATATAAATGCAGGACCTTAGAAGATTTTTCAAAAGAATAATTTAATTACTCAATCCCTATAAAACTCCCATATAAAAGCAATGTGTTAAAAGCATTTAAATCTAAATATATCTAATAATGAATGATATTTATCCCAATAATAAGATTCTTACAATACTCTAGATTTTTAATCCTTGAATGTGTAAATAAATTTTGCTTAACTCTTCTTCCTTGAAATGAGGATTTTCAAAACTATGAGAGAGAGAAAAATTAATAATTATGTTGACCACTGCAATCGATAAATCATTACTATACCCAACTAATAAAAGAATTTAATTGACTGAATCTTTTTCAGATTATAAGAATGGTAATTGGTTAATTAAATATGAATGCAAATTTTAGTGAAGTAGATCAAAATGTAAAAAATTTATATGCATTTCTAAATGAATTACCCTCTTAATTTTTTTATCAAGAAATTACACAAATGTAATAATCAAAAAAAATATCTCAAAAATAAGACTTTATTTATATAACTAAAAATGAAAATATAAGCTAATCTTTTATACTTATATTTGATCAAACTAATAACACATAATTGAAGTAAACCATTGTTATGAATGAAGAAATAATAAAACAGAAATTCAGTAGATATAAAGAATCTTGTATAAATATACTTCACATCTCAGATTTGCATTTTAATCGTAATGAAATTCTAAGAAAAAATCAAACGAAGTATGCAGAAAGAGAAAATGAACTAAATAAATTATTAAATTCTTTAGAAAAAATCGATGATTTTTGGAAACCCCAAATTATTGTAATTTCTGGGGATATAGCCTGGGCGGGAAAAATCGCAGATTATAAATTAGCAAAAGAGTGGTTATTAAAGTTAATGAAAATCACAAATATTAGACCTGAAAACATAATTATATCCTCCGGTAATCATGATATTGATAGGGATAAAATTATCGCAATACCACCAAGTTCTTATGAACAGGCTGATGATTATTTAAAATTAGAAAAACTTAAGCAATTTGAACCACTTTTTAGACCTTTTATCAATTTCAAAAAAGATTTAGGTATAACACCCTTGATTATTGGAAATTATAAGAATTATCTAGTTGGAAAAAAAATCATTTCTGGAATTAGATTTATAGTGTTTAATTCTGCATGGTACGCTTATAATGATCAATGTAAAGGTAAATTATGGATTGGGTTACCTTTACTTCAAATCTTAATAAAATCTAATCAAATTATTACAAAAAAAGATTATAATACTAAAGAACTCAGTATTATTGTAATGCATCATCCTAAAGATGATCTGCATGAATTTGAAAAAAAAAGTAATCCTAAAAGAATCGCTACATATAGCGAATTGGCAAAAAGAAGCCATATTATTTTATCTGGTCATTTTCATAATGAACTTATAGATGAGGCGGATCGAATTAAAAATCGAGCTTATCTCTATATTGGAGGTGCATCCTATAAGGGTTCATATTATCAAAATAATTTTTCTATTATAAAAATTAATAAAGAATTTAGGATTGCTTTCCGTAAAATTTTTTATTCGAATCCAACTCAACCAAAATGGGAGAGTAGGGAGGATATTAAATGGAATTCTCTTAAAATCTTTGAAGAACCTCAATTAGAACCCATAATTCAAAATTTAGAAGAAGAAACTATTAAAAAAATACATGTGAGTGTAACAGAGAGGATAGAATCTCTAAGTTCTAATGCAAATCTTTCCTTTTATTTTGGAGAGTTTGAAGAGGCAATGAAATACTATGATGAAATATTAGAGATTACCCCTCATATTTTTGAAATTTTATTCAATAAAGCAAATTCATTAGCTTATTTAGGAAGATATCAAGAGGCAATAGAATGTTTTAACAAAGCTTTAGAGATTAATCCGAATGACACAGATACATTATTCAACATTGGAATTGTCTTATCTGACGTAGGGAGTCATAAAAAAGCAATAGAATATTTTGATCAAGTATTAAATATTAATCCAAATAAGATTGAAATATTAATTAATAAAGGAGTAGCATTATCAAAATTAGAACTTTATAAAGAAGCAATAATATGTTGGGATAAAGCATTAAGATTAGACCAGAATAATACTGATATATTAGTTAATAAAGGTATTGCGTTATATAAGTTGAAAAAAATTCAAAAAGCAATTGAGTATTATGATAAAACTTTAAAAATTGACCCATATAAAACTGAAGCGTTTTTTAATAAAGGGATCGCGTTATCAGCTTTAGGAAAATTCGAACAGGAAATAGAAAATTATGACAAAATATTGAATATTAATCCTTATGATATTGAAACACTAGTTAATAAAAGTAATTCCCTAATAAACTTAAAGAGGTATGGGGAAGTAATAGAAAATTGTGATACGGTATTGGAGATCAATTCTCATGAACCCAAAGCATTAATCAATAAAGGGACAGCATTAAATGCTTTAAAAAAATACAAAAAGGCAATAACTTATTTTGATAAAGCATTGGAGATTATTCCAAATCACCTAAGAGCATTAACTAATAAAGGAATTGCATTGTATGAATTAAGGAGATACGAGGAGGCTATGGATTATAATGAAAAAGCTCTGGAAATTGACCCGCATGATTTTTTAGCCCTAGTTAATAAAGCAAATGTATTGTCTGATTTAAAAAGATATGAAGAAGCAATAGCTCTTTATGATAGAGCATTAGAGATTATACCTAATCATCCTATGGTATTGGTCAATAAAGGTAAAATATTCTTAAATTTAGAGAGATATGAGAAAGCAATAGCTCTTTATGATAGAGCATTAGAGATTAATCCAAATGAACCTTTTGTATTATTTCATAAAGGAATAGCATTATCTAAATTAGAAAAATATGCAAAAGCAATAGATCTTTATGATAAAGCGTTGGAAATTGATCCAAATAATACTTATGCATTAGTAAATAAAGGAAATGTTTTAGTTATGTTAAAAAAATATGCGGAAGCAATAGATCTTTATGATAAAGCAATGTTGATTGACCCGTATAATACTTATGCAATGGTAAATAAAGGTAGCGCTTTAATAGACTTAGAGAGATATCAAGAATCGATCAAATATTTCGAAAAAGTACTGGAAATTCAACCAAATAAAATTTCAGCATTAGTCAATAAAGGAGTTGCGTTGCAGGAATTAAAAAGATACGATGAAGCCATGGTATATTATAATCAAGTATTAAAACTTGATAAAAATAATGACAATATATATTATCAGAAAGCTTGTATTGAATCCCTTAGAAATAATAAAAAAGAAGCTTTAAGATTATTAGAAAAAGCAATCGAACTGAATGAGAAATATAAAGAAACAGCAAATATGGATACAAAATTAAATTATATTAAAGACACGAAGGAATTCAAGGAATTAATCTTTCCTTCAAATTCCTGATAAAAATGGAACAGAATTGTTATATTCTGTGAAAATTGTAAAAATTATTTAAAAGAAGATATGTTGAAGAATGGCACGTTAGAATGGAATGGAGTCAATTACAATATGAAGACCACAAATTATTATTGGAAATTGGAACGATTTTAAAAAATAACTATTCTAGAGTATCTAAAATGGGTAATCCAATAATTATTTGACATAATGTTCGAAGAAAATGTTTAAATAATGAAATAAAAGAATAAAAATACATAGCAAATCTAAACTAAGCTATAAAACTTTATACTAGTATAAATCATTATTCAAAAATAGTTTATAGTAGTATAAGGTATTCTTCGGTTATTTTTAGGTATAGTTTTTGCGGAATGTTAATATAGGAAAAATCCTATAGAAAATTTCTAGGACATTTATAAAGACAAAATCAAAGAAAAGAATCCAGCAAAGATTTATAAAGATTGAGCAGGTAAAATTTATTAGAGATAAAATATTTAGATTAGATTAAATTAATTCGTTATTGATTATAGTAATATAAATTTTAGAGCTTTTTTCTATTAATTTAAAAAGATCATGATAATAATATTAATAGGAATAAAATTTCCTTAAAGAAATAGGATTTGTTCTTAATATATTTTAGTTTATCCATATCTAATATAGACAGGGTATCTTGTGAGAGAAAAAGGCAACCTTAATTGTCCAGATAAGAACCGACCAAAAATTAGCCGTGATGATATAAATTCATGCGGTTCTGAATCATCTTGGGATAATAATGAAATTCAAAAAGATGAATTAAAGCAAAAAATCCAAGTTAGTGATACTAGGAAGTATTGGAATAAAATTTTTGTTTATCTTGATGATCACATAAATAAATTAAATTTTGAATTAAAATACAAACTAACTAAGACTTTTCAAGAAGATTGCATTAAGATATATGAGGATATTTTAAACCTCCTCTCATTATATGAATTTTATAAGAGTTTTGGGACAAGAAAAGTAAAAAATCCCATTTATATAGCAGCTTCTTTGATTTATTTCAACCTTGCTAGATTAGGTGAAAATATGGTCCGAAAAGATTTAGCCAAAATATTGAATTTATCCTTATCAAGTTTAAACAGCGTTTGTTCTACAATTTCAAGCCATCTTAAAAGAATTCCCGAATATAATTTCATATTTGAGTTAATAAATGCTGACAAATTAACTGAGAATGAATATTTCGAATTAACTAATAAATATATCCATAAATATGCTGAATATCTAAATAATAGAAATTTAAATGACATTAACTTTTCGGAGGGTGATTCCGAAAAAATTTCCGAGGACTTTTGGGAAATTATTGATTCAATTGAGGGAGAAAATAAATTTCAGTCTTTTTTTATTAGTTTGAAAAAAAAGAAGCCAAAAATTTTAGCAGCGGTTTTGTGTTTTATTTTCTTGAAATATGAAAAAGATCTTAAATTGAACAAGACGGACTTTCTTGATTTGTTACTTGAAAATGAAAACTTTAATATGCCGTGTACTAATTTTACTGAAGTTTTACATCAAATAATGTTAGAATATTTTGTTCTAGAACAAGATAAATATCAACAGAAAGTAGAAAATTATTTAACTCAATATGTTAATAAATTAGAATCTTTTTTAAGTCCTGATTTAAGAATTAATATAAGTGATTCAATTGAAAACGCAATGGCAATTTTTGATTGTGCAATTGTAAACGATTTTCCAATTTTGGATATAAATAAAAACAACGAAATAGATTATTATTTTCCACAGAACTTTGCATTTTCTTTACTTTACTACACATTTAAAAAGACAAGTGGTTTAGAAGATATAGCAACTCCTAAGAAATTAGAACAATGTTTTGGGTCTGAATTTAGTTTTAGACATGTGAATGATCAAAATTTCAATCGGTTATATGATTATATAGCAGATTATATAGGAAGGTATAAAGGGCAGATATATAGTAGAGAAACTTTTATTAAAATGATGAGAAAATCATTACAAGAATTTTATCACAATGAGACTCAATTTTTACTTGAATTATATCAATCTTTAGATATGGAGCCAAAAGAATTTGGAAATAAATTATTTATTCATAATATACTTGGAACCAGCGGGGTATTACGTGTAATTCGAAATAGAACATCGTTTAGTGACCCTAATACATTTGAAAAAATTCGTCAATTTATAAAAGTAAACCATACAGAATATTATAAAAGATACTTTATAGATTGGGTTAATACTATACAAGAATTAAAGCGGAAGGATTTTAAACATCAAAGTATTACATATCCTTTTAGATGGAAAGAAGAACGCTTAAATATCATCAATAATGATCAACTAAAACTAGGGCTTTATAACTTTCTTAATGATCTTTGGAGAGAAAACTTTCCTCGTGATATATTCATGTCTAACGATAATCCCAGAGCCTCAATGTTAAAATTTTATGGCTCTTATGCTGAGCACTTAAAATTTGAATATATAAAAGATTTTTTTAAAGATGAATTAAAAGCATATGATTCTTCCTTTTTTTTGTGTAAATATGTTCAAAAGGTTTTTGAATATTATAAAAAAAATAGAATAGGCAAGAAACCAGACCATCCACCTATTTTGGCTTATGTAATAACAAATGATAATAATACTATAGCAATTGAATCCCCCGTTTGGAAGCCTATTGAAAATTCAAACTTATTTAACATTGGTCATATTGATATAATTCTTTTCATAAATGGATACTTAATAATTGCTGACTATAAACAAGATGAGGATGAAATATATAGATCATTACCACAACTCACTGCTTATGGTATTTTATTAAAGAATAGATTAGAAGATTATGGTGTCCACATTAACAATAATTTATTATGTGTAGGGTTTAGTAAAGATATGGCTTATTCGTTTAATCCTGAAGATCTATATCCTAAACTTCTACAATTTGTTAATATCACAAATTCTAATAGAAACTCATGCTTATTGAGTAGAAAGATCCCCAAAAATTCAAAAAGAACTGATCTGTATGATGATCTTAAAAGATTAAAATAAGTTCTTTATCTATTATTGAGTTTTTAATTTATAATTAGGTTAAAATTATCAAATATGATTTTGTTGAATTGAATAGATTTCAATGATAGTGAACATTTTCTTTAGATTGAAAATTAACTGGTTATAATAGAGTTAAAAATAGAAAAATATTGTATGAGTAGATAATATGCCAAAAATTAAACTATTAGTAAATATAGGGACTTTAATAAAAAAATGAAAGCTTTAATAAACTTCTCAATGAAATAATTTAATTCTTTACGACTTTACCTTCGATTTTAAAAAATTTTGAATCTGTTTTAATATTAAATGTAATAACGCTTTTTTGGATGTATATAAAAAAATTGTTGTCTATAGTTATTTTATAAAACGAATTTGAATTTATAATATTCTGCATAGTTTCCATAGAAGGAATTTCATCTATTAATTTAAATTTCTCAGCAATTTTTTTTAATTCTTCATAGGAATCACTTAAATTTTGCCTAAGTAATATTTTTGATTCGTCTTCAGGAGTATTATAATAGAAAGCAAAAATCTCCAAATTAGCAGACATTTTTATCAATTTAAAATTTATTTTTATATGATTTAATCACAATATAACATAAATTGAAATTTAAATGATTTGAAAATTATAACTTTTTAAAGCTCATACTTTTTTATTCATCATATACATACTTACTATTAAAGGCTTGTCCAGATTTTCAATTCTTCGCATATTTTAATATATCTCCTAATATATAAAATCGAATTTTCATATTATGAATAAATTATTTTGTTTCTAACTGATTTCGAATTTTAAATTGATCATTTTTATTTAAACAACTAAAAGATTATAAAAATTTTATATCTAACTTATAACAATTAATCTTATTTGAAATTATACAATACGATAATTAAATATATTTAATGTTTATTGAAGGACTGATAAATATTACTTCAGGTCTAAAATCAGAAAAAACACAAGATAATGAAGATATTATTGAAAAATGTTTAGAAGTTGATCCAAATCAATTATTTCTAAATTGGAAATTTAAAGAAGTTAAAAAAAAACTCACTTACGACATTACTAAATGTATAGGTTGTAGTTTATGTAAGCTTGTATGCCCAGTCGAGGCGATAGAGTTAGGACCTATTTCAGATATCGCTCAAGAAAAAATTGATAAAAGTAATCCTAAACTTCTAATTGATCATGAAAAATGTTGTTATTGCATGCTTTGTGTAATTGTGTGTCCTAATGACGCATTTCACGATAATATCGAACCAAGAGGACATATTTCATTTGATGAATTTCCTTCTATCGAAAAATTTTATAAAATTGATTCTGAGAATTGCATTGAAGATCAAGAAAATGAGACTTGTCAGCGATGCTTAGATGTACGTGAAAGAAATAATATAGTTGAATACTATAAAATTGCAAAAGAATGCCCTACCAACTGCTTTTCTATTGATTCCCCAATCGAAGGAGAAATTATAATAAAAAAGAATATGTTGCATAAATGTTCTCCAGAAAATTGCAAAACTTGTGTTAATATCTGCCCCGTAGAATCTTTTTACATCCCTGAGAGCGCCGAAGAAGTCCTAAAATATGGTAAAATTGCGTGTAATGAAAAAGAATGTTTTTATTGTGGAGCGTGCGAAAACTCTTGTCCTGACGATTTAATTATCATTAAGAGGAAAAAAATTCAAATTAGAAATCCGAAAAAAAGTGAGCCATATCCTTGGATAGAAGGTTGGGTTAAGAATATTAAAGAAGTATTAAGGAAAGCTCTTATTGAAGGAAAGGAGCAAGTAGATATCCCCTCTATAGAAGAACATATAAAAAAGATTAGAGCGTCAAAAATTGAAGAAATTCCTCAACTATCTGAAGAGGATAAACAAAAATTAAAAGAGCTTAATGGTAAAATTCAATCTCTATTACAATCCTCCAAAATAAGATATTGGATTAAGGATAAAAAAGTAGATAACATTCTCAAAGAATTAAAAAAAAAAATCCAAAATTAATTAAGGTGTTTAATCATAGGTGAAAACGAGAGAAAAATGTATAAAATAGTAGGCACGATAAAAGATGTTAAAGGTCGATGTACCGCAAAACATAAAAAAGGAGATATAATCGAATTGAGTGGACACGACTCTGGAGGATTGTGTGGCTTCTTTTATCACGACATTTTTCCCTCTATTATAACATTGCAATTTGGTGGCACATTTCCTTGGTCACAGAATCCAGATATAGTTGAATTAGAATGTCCGGATCGATCTAATGTTGTCAAAATCGAATTAAAAAGGATTAGATGAAGAGTTTGAGATGTTAAGTTCAGAGACAGTTTTGATAAATACCTGAGTGAAAATAGATTGGAAAACATCGACAATAATGAAACAGTTCTAATTGAAATACTGGAAACAGTTAAAAAATTAATTCTAGAACCAAGAACCAACATTTCTTGGTCAATATTTGACAGTAAAGATGAATTGATTATTGAAATAGATGCTCATATCCAAAAATTAAAACTCAGAGATTTTTCAAAAGTTAAAGACCTTATCCTTCTATTTGCGCCTACATCAGATTTTCAAGAAATCTCCCTGTCAAGTGGATGGGGTAATCAATACCTAAACATTTCTGAGAGATTTGATATTGCTATCGAAGGTTTATGTGAAAAATATCAATTAAAACCATTTTTTGGCAAATAAATTCCGTTCTTTTTTGCCCTTCTTATTAAAATTTGAAGTATTTTTATTGAAATTAAAAATATCCTCGTTTTTATAATTAGAGTTAGATGTATGGTTAATTCATAAAAGAAAAATTGAAATAAATTAACATATCGATTGCCATGATACTAAAATTAAAAATAAAATCGAATAATAAAACGAAAAAAAAGCAAATTTTTGTCTGGATTGAAAAAAATAAAGCGTTTAAAGAAGATGTCCAGCAGTTAATACAGTTCTTTAAAGAACAGATTCAAGTAAAAAAGAGAATAGGGCATCATATATACTACAAAATTACTTCAGATAATCCCGCAATAATGTTATCTCTTCTTACAACAGTTCAAGAATTAATTCCAGATATTTACTTCAATAGTAATCAATCTGTTGATGTTGAAGAATATACACAAATTTAACTTTCTTTAATTTATGAGTCATTTACCTATTTTTTTTAATGTTAATGTCGCTTAACTAATTCAATTAAGAGAAATCGTAAAAATGGGAGAGGGGGGATTCGAACCCCCGGCCACCTGGTCCCAAACCAGGAATCATACCAAGCTAGACCACCCTCCCATTTAATCTGTGGAGGAAATTGATAATTTATGTTTTCGTAATGATAAATAAGATCATAAAATATCAATAATAAAGATACAAATATTTTTTCGATTTTTAATTTTTTTATTTCTTTGTTCCATCTATTAGTAGTTTTTGTTAAATCTAATAAAGTAGTTTGTATTTAAATTCCTTAGGGAACCTCTTACACTTAGTTTTGAAATGAAGAAAATAATTTACTTACAGAGAATTGGAGATATTGATCCTGGGATATTAATTGTATTAAAAAAAGATTTAAAGTGGTTCTTTAAAAAATACGGATTCAAAATTGTTAATCTTCCCGACCCACTTCCTTTATTAGAATCTGATTATGATTCTTTTAAAAGACAATATGACGCTTTAAAGGTAAAAAGAAGATTAATTAAGGCCGTTATTATTAATGGATATAATCGTGTCCTGGGTGTTTTGGATGTTGATATTTTTTCTAAATTTTTAAACTTTGTTTTTGGTGTTGCCGACCTGCCTAAGAACAAGAGCTTTGGGAGCGCTTTAATTTCAGTTACCCGCTTAAGAGAGGAATTTTATAGAAGAACTGAAAATGTAGCTCTTTTTGAGTTGAGAATCCTTAAAGAGGCAATTCACGAGCTAGGTCATACATTTGGATTGAAGCATTGCACAAATTTCTGCGTAATGAAATTCTCAAATGATTTAGAAGACACCGATCAAAAACCGCCAAAATTTTGCGAAGAATGTGCTAATAGAATGGACATCATTATAGATAGTTTTGAGTAGATTTTGTTATATCTCTCTCTTTGAATTTTAACCATAGCTCTTCGCTAATTTTAAGGATGTCTTTATAACCTCTTACTAATTGTATCAAATCACTGGGTATATTTCCTCTACCGAAATAAGCTCCTGCTAAACTACCCCCTATAGCCCCCACAGTATCACTATCACCGCCAGCAGTCGCTAATTGGAAAATACACTCTTCAAATGAATTCAGATTTTTTAAAAAGATGAAGATTGCGCAGGCTACTGTGCTCAGAGTATATGGGTGAACAAACGCTTTACCTAGATAATCCTCGATAAAATAAGGCGATTTTACGCCCGCCTGAGAGAATTTGATTAACCCAGCTGTTAACGCAATGTTAAGACTATTCCTTATTTTATTCAAAATCTCTATAAATTCATCCCATATTTCTTCTCTCGAATTAGAGATAGAAGAAATAATGACATCAAAAAATTCATCTACTGAGAACTCTGTTTCTATTGTTTTATCTATTAAAAAAGCAATCGCTCTTGCAACTACTATCGCCCCTGCAGAAGCTGCTGGATGAGAATGAGTAATAATACTTGATTGTAATGCAAAATTCTTTAGATTTTTTGTATCTTTATTGTAAAATAATCCAATGGGTGAAACTCTCATCGCTGTACCGTTACCTCCTGAGTTTGAAGCTGCTTTTTTCCACGAAATTCCGTATTTTAGTTTTTGAATCGACGATATACATCCATACCCGGGACCAATGGGGGGATCTTCAAGCCATTCGACATATTCTCTAATAAAATAGTCTACATTGAAACCAGATCCTTGAATAAGCGCTTTTGCTGTATGCAACGTTAATTGAGTGTCATCAGTATAAGTATTAAATAACTTTTTATTGCTCGTTATAAATTCTTTAAAGTCACTAAAGTGGGAGTATATTCGCTCCCTAAGCACCCCTTCAAAAGGATGCCCTAAAGTGTCTCCAATGCATACTCCCAATAATGTTCCCGTGAACTTATCTAAATAATCAATCTTCATAGTTAAAATTGAATTTTATAAAAAAATCATAACTAACTTCTTATTTAATTTTATTCTTAAATTTCAGCGCTTTCGCTATGGTTGAACTATTAGTATATGTAGACTGAATTGCTATACAGAGCGTAATTTATGACTAGTTTAGCAATAATCCTTATAAATGTAATTTACTAATTATGTTTTAATCAATATTTTTTGTTTATATGTTCCTAATAAAAAACATCTACAGAAATAGGGAATTAAGTGACAAGATATGAAAAAATTAGATAAGTTACAAAATGTAATTACGGCAATGATTACTCCTTTTAAAGAAGATTTAACTATCGACGAGCAAAAATATCGTGAATTCATCAGATTTCAAATACAAAATGGCTGTCAACCACTAACTATGGGCACTACGGGAGAATCCGCAACCCTCTCTCACGAAGAACACCATATTGCGATGGATATTACCATTGATGAGGGTAAAAAGAGCGGAAAAGATCCCTTTATTTTGGTGGGTGCTGGGAGCAATTCAACTAAAGAAGCAATTTCTCTTTGTCAATATGCTGAAAATGCAGGTGCAGACGGATGTTTAGTAGTTGTACCATATTATAATAAACCTGTTCAACATTCATTGATCGATCATTTTTCCGCAGTAGCAGATTCTATTTCCTTACCAATAATTCTTTATAATGTTCCCAGCCGAACTGGACGTAATCTGGAACCTGAAACTGTATCCAAACTAGCTTATTCAAAAGATAACATCGCCGGGATTAAATGTGCGAGCGGAAACATAGATCAAATTACGAAGATTGTAAAAACAACGCCAGATGATTTCATAGTACTTAGTGGTGATGATGGAATGACATTCCATATAATGGCTCTAGGTGGTAAAGGTGTTGTAAGCGTAGCGTCAAATATTATACCTGCTAAGTTAGTGGATTTCACAAACACTATGCTTAATGGAAAATGGGACCGAGCGAGGGAAATACAATTAGAGCTTTTTGATCTTTTCAAAATATTATTTGTGGAAACCAATCCCGGTCCAGTTAAACTTTCCGCTGAATTGATGGGTATAATGAATAAAAGAATGAGATTACCTTTAACGCCACCTTTGGAAGAAAATCAAGAAAAAATAAAGGCAGTATTGAGAAATTTAAATTTAATCTAAATGTAGAGTATAATCGAGTTATTAAAATGATAAGATTATTAATATTAGGTCCTTCTGGATCAACGGGAAGATTAATTTCCTCATTAGCGTTGACCGATGATGAAATTAAGGTAGTAGCAGCGTGTGATCTAGCGCACATAGGTGAAGATCTAGGATCCATGTTAGCAACTCCTAACCCTGACAATATAAAGATCAAAGATGTGCAGCACCTTCAAGAAATCATTAATGACACTAATCCAGATGTGGTTGTAGATTTCACAGTCGCGAGTGCAACAGAAGAAAACTGTAAAATTTGTGTTGAAAATGGAATAAGATGTGTAATTGGAACAACTGCCATGTCGAAAGAATTTTTGGAGGATTTTGAAGAACTCGTAAAGAAGCATAATGCCCCTTCGATAATATCACCAAATATGGCAACTGGAGTAAATGTTCTGTTTAAAATTGCTGAAATCTTAACGAACTATTTAAATGAATGGGATATTGAAATAATTGAAGCACACCATCATAGAAAAATAGATTCACCTAGTGGTACTGCCTTGAAAATTGGAGAAGTTATAAGTAACGCCCTTGATTCTGATCTAAATACAATAGCTAAGTTTGGACGCAATAAAGGTCCCAATAAACGCTTAGTTGGAGCAAATAACGAAATAGGGATTCATTCAATTAGGGGTGGTGATATAGTTGGCGATCATACTGTTTTATTTGCAGGACCAGGGGAAAGAATTGAGTTAAAGCATCAAGCTCATAGCAGAACATGTTTTGCTACAGGAGCTATTAAGGCTATCAAATTTATTGCTGAAGCTAAAGAAAATAAAATATTTAGCACGAATGATATATTAGGTCTATAATTCTTCTATAAGAAAAATCTTGAGGAACAATTATAGAAATTAAAAAGACTTGTTGTCTTTCTTATAATCTTTTTTAAAGATTATTATATAAGTTAATGAGATAAATCCAAAGATTGTAAGAACTATCCCCAAAGTCATCAAATCATAAACCCAATCAAAAATAGACGGTCTGCTATGAATTACATAAGGCAAGATATCAATCGGAGTTGAGTTAATTTTAATCATGTAGAATAAAGAACAGCCAATTACTAACGATATCCCAATCAATATTATTGAATATGTAAAATAAATTCCCCTATTAACTAAATTGCTAGATATTTGCATTTGTTTCATTAAATTTATTGAAGAAATTTGCTGATTTATAGTTTTCTTCAAAAATAGAGATAAAATTATAAAAGATCAGAGCAGATCAGTCTTATCATCAATCCACATTATACAGATTTCATATTGCCAACTCTTCATTTAGAAGGTCTAAAGGGTATCCAGTCCTTAAAGCTTCCTTTTTTATAATTTTATCTCATAATAGAAAAAAGCATTAAAATTTTTATTCTTTTACATGAAAATTAACTACTTTTTTTTACTTTAAGTGATCTGGTATAATTTGTAGTTTTAGTAAGTCATCAAGACTCTCAGCTTCTCTAATTTTAAAAATTTTTCCATTATTGATTAAAATTTCAGAGGATCTGGGTCTAGAATTATAATTACTGCTCATCGTAAAGCCATATGCACCCACATCTAGAATTGCAAGTACATCCTTCTCTTCTAACTTATTTAATTCTCTATTCTTGCCGAGTATATCACCAGACTCGCAGATTGGCCCCGTGATATCATAAATTAATGTTGATTCTTTACTTTTCTTATTACACGATATTATATGATGATAGGAATTGTATAAAGTAGGTCTTAACAATGTGTTAAACCCAGCATCAACTCCCGCAAATAATTTATATCCATTGTTTTTGATCGTGTTTATTTGCGTTAAAAGAATGCTTGACTCCGCAGTTAAATACCTCCCGGGTTCAATTTTAAAAATAGGTTCGCCAAGATCCTCAGAATTTATCAATTGTTTAAAGGGTTTTATTACCACTTCTTTGTAAATATCAAAATCTAAAGGTTCCTCTAAGGGACGATAAGGAATACCCATACCGCCACCAAAATCGATAAATTCAAATTTAATCTCGAGAGACTTAGCAATTTTTTTGATGATGCTAATGTATTTCTCTACTGGTTTTTTGAAATCTTGAGCGTTCAACACTCCTGATCCAATATGTTGATGAATTCCAAACTTCTCAAAACCATTTTCCTTTGCTTTGCTAAACGCTTCGATCGCTTGTTCCTCTAGGATACCAAATTTAATCGTTTTTCCTGCTGTAATTGTATGAATGTGGTGTCCAGCACCAAACTCGGGGTTTATTCTAAAAGAAATTATTATTTTTTCCTTCCCAAGATGGTCGTGAATTTTCGTTAATCTTTTTAATTGACTTACGCTGTCAAGATTTACTAGAACTTTATTTTCAACTGCGAATGTAAAGTCTTCATCAGTGAACATATTTCCAGTATATATTATCCTTTCAGGAGATATATCCGCTTTAAAACATGTATATATTTCACCCATAGATGTACAATCAAAGAACGCCCCTTCTGAATGAAATATTTTTAAGATTGATAAACTTGAGTTTGCTTTAACAGCATAATATATTCTGTTATTCTCGTATTCAGAATTAAGTAGAATTTTTAAACTTTTATAGCGTTCTCGTATTGTATTTTCGTTAATCACATAAATAGGTGTACCATATTCTTTAGAAATTTCGAGTGTATTTTTACCTGCAAAATAAAGCACATCTTCGCGATATTCTAAGGATTTCACATTTAGCCATTCTGAATAGTTCACTTTCGTTACCTCAACTTAAGCATTACAATTAATATAATAATATTATACCAACATTAAATCAAAATTCAATTCTGTCTATAACTCCTTTAAACACTTTTACAGTGGGACCTTCCATAAATACCGTTTTACCGTTATAAGTGATTTTCAAGTCACCTCCATCGTTATGTACGGTTACTGGAATGTTTTCACTAAATAATCCTAAAATTGTTCCCGCTACCACTGCAGCACAAGAGCCCGTTCCACAGGAATTCGTCACTCCTACACCCCTTTCAAATACTCTTAGAACAGCTTCTTCTTTGGATAACACATTTACAAATTCCACATTAGTTTTTTTAGGAAAAATTTTATTAGATTCAATTACAACTCCATATTTCTTTAAATTTTCATCGTTTATGACATTTCTTGTAAAAATAACCGCGTGAGGATTGCCCATTGATACCGCCGTGAAATTGAAAATCTTATCTAATACCACAATAGATTCGTTTACACAACGATTAACAAGGCTCTCCAAATTTACTGGAATGCTTTCACATTCTAAAACTGGAGGACCCATATCAATAGTTACTGTTTCAACTTCATTTTTTACAACTTTAAGTTTAGCGACCACGATACCTTTATGTGTTTCAATTTCAATCTCTTCTTTCGCATATATATCATTTTCATAAATGTATTTTGCAAAACATCTTACTCCATTTCCACACATTTCTGCTTGAGAGCCGTCGGGATTAAACATTTTCATCCTCACTTCAGTCAATTTTGGATGACAAACAAATAAAACTCCATCTGCTCCGACTGAAAAATGGTGTTTACATAATTTTATTGCTAAATCTGCTTTTTTATCATCTGGAATATTCCATTTAAGATTATTAATTATTATATAATCGTTACCTAAGCCATGGTGCTTCTCAAAATCCAAATTTTCTAATAAAATCTTACCCATTTTGTTAACACTTGCTATGTTTTCTATTTATTATATGTCTTTATAGATTAATTGTCCCCTTATTGAAAAAAATTACGATTTCAAAATTAAAGAGAATATGCATCTATAATTACATTAGTTCCTATTTTAATTCTTGTAAGCAATTAAAAGATTAAGTCTAAAATTTCAATAAAGCTTAAGTTAAGTTCAACATTATATCAAAATTAAAATTACTTAGTATGCTAAACTATGAAGCGTAAATATCTTACAGTTCCTATTCTCGCTCTAATGGTTCTCGTTCCAATAGTAAGCATTTTTGGATTTGAGTATCCTGACAACATAAACGATGGTATTTTCGTTTTTTTTCTAATAGATTTAGAAGAGGGGGAGAATATTGAAATTAATGTAACTCATACTGGAGATGGGAACTTTACGCTTTTTCTATTCGGTTCACGCCCTACTGACTCTTACGTAAACGATGATAAAACTCTTAACCCAATTATTTTCCAGGTAGCCTTAAATTACAGTATAGATGACAATCCATATATCAACTATACAGTATCACAATCAAAAATTTATTACATTGAATTAATTTTAATTAACAATGGGCCAGATTCATTCTTCTTAAAATCCAATAAAGACAAGCTAACGAGATATTACCTTCCATTCATACCAGGATTTCAAGTAGAGCTATTAATTTTTTCATTATTCTTAACAGTAGGATTAGTTCTTATTCTTTATAAGAGAAGAATGAGAACAATTTAACCAGATTCTGTTTTTAAATTATTCTATTAAAAAATAAAAAGAATTTGTTTTGATAATTTTTTCAATGTAAAAAGAAAAATTAGTTACCATCCCAACCAGCTAGCCTGGCAAAAAGATACCACGAAGCATAAGCTTTTAAGTTTGCATTTAAAGGCTCAGAGTGAGCAGAACTACATGCGTACCATTCTCCTCCATTCGGTTCTGTATTAACGCCATCATGAGTAGATTGCCATTCTAATGCCCAATTCCCCCCATCATAACTACAATCATCAGCTACATTTAAATCTAAAAAGTAATTATCGTCTGGATCATAACTTTCAATATCAGCAAAATCGTATAAAGTTCTATTATATGTCATACAGTGTTCTCGAATAAGTCCATTTTGTAAATTGTTAGTCCCATTTATCCCTTGTCCATCAACATGACCCGTTATAAACACAAAATTTACCTCATTCGTTGAATTTCGTCCTTTTGAACCACCAGCAGAGTATGCAGAAATTAAATTCTCCATATGTGATAGGTATCTCGTGATGTTATGTCCAGCTATATTACACCAAGACCACATAATCACATTGGTTCCAGGATTATTCGGATGGTCCAAATATTCTTCTGTTGCAGCAGCCCAAGCATCATCATTAGGGTTACCGAGGTCATTTGCGCTAGTTGTTGTTAAGGCACCACCAAATCCACCAGGAAAATCATAAAACTCAAGAATTGTGTCATTAGTTGCACCACCTGAGCCGTATAAATAAATATCATTCCCTCCCATAAAATCATCTAAATTAGCCATGCCTGAAGTTAATTGACTCCCATGAGAAGTATGACCATAAGCAATATTAAGGCTTTTTTTAGCCTCTTCTATCCATTCAATTGGTATGCTCTTTAAATCCTCCAGATGAGCATAATTATGGTTTACTACATAAGATCCTGAAACAGCAGGATTATTATCACCAGGACCTTCATTTTCATTATTTATTATCCAAAAAATTGCTGGTACACTAACAACAACTACACAGATTATTATTACAATAAAAATGGTTTTTCGTCTCATTATTAATCAGTTTTTAGTTAAATCAATGATATTCCTATTTTTAAAATACATAACGTCTTAAATATTAAAATTTAAATAAATTATACTAGTTACATTTCTTGAATTTGATCTTTATAGATCTACACTAATAATATTAATATTTCATCTACAAATTTAAAAAGACGAAAATCCACATATTTGTCTTATAAAACATTAAGGTTTTCACCAAGCATATTTTGTATTTTTTATAATGTTTTTTTCACCATCAATAAAAATTATATTAATTAAAGTGATATAAAATTTCCTTTGATGAATTAAGCAAAAAATTAGCTGAATTTATGAAAGACACAAAAGAAATTGAACTTCAAGATGTAGATTTATTTGCTGAATATTTTGAATTTCTCCATAGAGTTGTTCATAGAGGCTAATTGTTAACTCACCAACTACTGTAATTATTTTTATAGCATCGGTATGATTGAAGCTTATTTTATCGGACATTATCTTAATGTCTTGTCTTACTTTGACAACACCCTTCTCTTTTCTAATAATTGCACTACCAATCCTTATCCTTATTCTCCTACTAAAATAGTTGCGTCATCGTGGGCTTTTCCATACTCTCTTAGGATAATTTCAATCTAATTTAAAAAAATTAGAAAGCTTACTCTTTAATAAAATTAATTAGATGAGGAGAATTTATAGCATTCTAAAGCTTTGTTAATTTCATTTATTAAATATTTAATCGTAAATGGTTTTTCCGAAAAGCTAAAAGCTCCAATTGCATACGCTTCTTCTTTAATACTGACATCTGCACTTAAAAATATAATTTTTACTCGTTTATCAATTTGCAAAATTTCTTTTGTGGCTTCAATTCCAGTCTTCTCAGGCATCCGATGATCCATCAGAATTATCTTTGGTTTATTCGAAAACGATTTGAACATGTTAATGGCTTCTTCCCCATTTTCTGCGATACCCGCCACTTCAAAGCCATTTAAATTTAAAATTTTTTTATAAAAAATTTGAAGTATAGGTTCATCATCAACGATAAATATTTTTTCCGTTTTAATCTCCTTTTTTAACCTCCGTTTTAGTTCACCTCTGGAATTAAAAGAACGAAATTACTTCCTTTTGAATAGTCTCCAATAACTCTATCTTCAACCCATATTTCTCCCTTATAATTTTCAATAATTTTTTTCACGAGAGACAATCCTAATCCCATTCCTTGAGCAGTTTTATTTTTGCTGTACCCTCTTTGAAAGATTTTTTCTTTACGAGGATCGCTTATTCCTAGACCATTATCCTGAAATTCAAATCTAAGATAATTTACACCTAATTTTTGTTCTCTCGATATCATAACTTCAATTTCTAGAATTGCACTTTTATTATGTTTTATTGCATTAATAAGAATGTTTTCAAAAACATCACTGATCAGTTCGTTTGCCTGAATATATAGTTGTTCGCTAACTGAATCGACTTTAATGTTTATTTTTTTATCTGTGTAAGATTTTTTTATATAATCAACCGATTTTTTTAAGATATTACGAATTTTAGTTCGTTTAAGAGATATCTTAGTTCCTTCAATTTGAGATAATTTGCGAATATTTGAAATTAAATTTGCCCCTCTTATAACTTGATCTGTTATAATTTTTATAATAGATTTGATTTCATGTGGATCATCAAGATTCATCTCACATAATTGCATTCCAGACAAAATGGCTTGTAAAATGTTATTAATGTCGTGACTACACAAATCTTTGTAAAATTCTGCTCTGTTATAAGCTGTATTAAGACTGTCTTTGTATCCTTCTAGTTTTCTTATCGCAAATAGATATTCAGTATTTGAAAGGTTCAATTCATCTAACGCAATATTTAATTCATTCTCCAATTGGATACGCTTAGCAATCTCTTGTTTTAAACGAGCCTTAATTTCGTATAAATCTTCCATATTATCTTTGTTCTCTTCATTCAACATTTTTATTTTCCTACTAAGACGGTTGCATCATCATGGATATTTCCATATTCCTTTAGTATAGTATTAGCAATTAATATTGGGTGTCTTTTAAGGAAATTTGGATCTTTATTTGTATAGTATCCTTCTGATATACCATCGCTTGTCATTATTATGATATTACCTTTAATCCAAGGGTAATGAAATATTTTAAAATTTCTAAGTATATATCCTAAAGATCCACTGAATTTAACGGGGTTTATAGGGGTAGGTGAATTAAAAACCCTTGTTAATACATTTCCAATCCCAACATATTCCAATTCACCTTTTTTATTGTCAATTAAAGCTATTGAAATAACTACACCACGGGTGTTCTTCAATCTCGCGTGCAAGCCATTAATTATTACATCAAGAGGTTTTTTATAATTTTCGACAAGGTATAACCGAGCTTCTGTAGAAGCTTCTGATGCATGCTGACCATGCCCCAAACCATCAATTACTGCTGCAATCGTTTTATCTTCAAAACGTTGCAGAAAATAATTATCTCCATTATATTTTTCCCCATATTTGCTTCTACTAAATATTCCAAATCTAATTTTACTCTGAGATATATCTGCCGTATCCTCTCTTTGAGAAAGATATTTTTTAGTGATAATTTTTGTCCCAATTTTGCTCACTATGTTTTTATTTCTTGCAGTTTTAACATTCTCAATATTTGAAGTGATTCTGAAATCGCTCATAAGCCTTTTTATCGCACCTAGACCTATTCCAAGAGTTTCATTTGTTGAATATCCATCTTCCATTACTGTTTCGACATTTGCAATTCCTGGACCTTCATCCTCGCTAATTATTTGAATATATTTATTCGTCCCTTCTTCAATCAACGAGCATATAATTTTTCCTTCTATGGCTTCATGTACAATCAAGTTGTTGGCTAATTCAGATACAACAATCGAAGTTTCGCTAAGTTCTTTTTCTGAAAATCCTAATTCTTCTGCTAATTTAGAAATTTTTCTTATAGCGATACCTACATGATGAATTTCGTTTATAGGAATCACAATTTGTCTGAGTCCGTCCATTTTATGATAACAACCTCTGTTCCTTTTCCAACCTCAGTTTGAATAGAAAAATCGTCCATTAACTTTTTAGTACCGCTTAGACCTTTACCTAGTCCTTTACTCGTGGAAAATCCTTCTGTTATTGCAAGGTCAACATCTGGAATTCCTGGACCTTTATCAGTTACAGTAATCCTTAAACCTTTTTTTGTACTGGTCTCTATTAATTCTATGATGATCTCACCTTTCCCGGCGTATAAAAGGACATTTCTCGTTAATTCGCTTACTGCAGTAATCAATTTTGTCTGATCTACGATGCCATAATTCAGGTCTAAAGCAATGGTTCTAATGCTTTGTCTTGCCTTAACAAGGTCCATATTATTTTCAATCTGGATATTCTGAAGAATTTTTTGTCTCCTCATTTATATCTCAAAATCATATTTCGACTTTTTTAATTCATTTAGAAGCGCAATACCATCTTCCACATTCAAAGCAAGAGAAGTACCCTCTAATTTAAGCCCCAACTCTACGAGTGTGATGGCGACTGCTGGCTGAATTCCAACCACAACCGTTTTTACATCCATTATTGCCGATGAGCGAGCAATATTTGATATCAATCTGCCTAAGAAAGAATCTACCATATCAAGGACTGTTAGATCAATCAATACTCCAGTTATCTTACCCTCATGAATTCTTTGAAGTAAACCACTTTGTAATTTTAAAGCTGCTATGTCATCAATGTCAGAAAGAAAGGATACTATTAAATCTTCCTTTATCTTAATTATAGGTATCTTCTGACTCATATAATATTTACCCTTTATTATTTAAAGTATATCCAAGCATTTTAAATGCGTAATTCAATCCTCCAGAAAGTTGGGAACTCGTAACTATATCTCCGAGAGAAACGCCCAAGTCAACTAGTGTGTGTGCTATTTCTGGTCTTATACCAGTAACAATTGATTTAGCCCCAAGAAGCCTTACAGCATTAAGTGTTTTTATTAGGTGATTTGCTACTTGAGTATCAATAAAGCTAACTCCAGTTACGTCGATTATTGCAATTTTAGATCCTGTTTTTACGATCGCATTTAAAAGAGTTTCAGTAAATAATTTAGCGCGTCTACTATCAAGAATTCCAATAAGTGGAACTGCCAGAATATTATCCCATATTTTTATAATTGGAGTCGATAGTTGCAAAATTGTTCGCTCTTGCATCTTGCGCTCAGTAATATCTCGTAAAACTTCAACTATAGCTTTAACTCCCTTATATTCTTCAAGCATCGTACTGCCAATGTCAAAATGACATTCTTTTTTCAAAGAAGGTAAGATTAGTTCTTTTTCAAATCGAAAATTGCAAACACCCTTTGCCTTAAATTCTGCTATTGCACAAATTTCACAGGGTTGATCTCTTTTAAGAAGAACTTCATAACATGTCTTGCCAATCAAAACTGTCTCAAAACTTTTTAATGCCTCATCATTTGCAAACAAAATTTCATAGTCAAATGATATAACAAAAAGAATATCTTTTAAACTTGATAATAATAATTCTATTTCTCTCTCTTGCTTCTTGCGCTTGGTAACGTCTCGTAAGACTTCAACTATTGCTTTAACTCCCTTATATTCTTCAATCATCGTACTGCCAATGTCAAAATGACATTCTTTTTTCAAAGAAGGTAAGATTAGTTCTTTTTCAAATCGAAAACTACTAACATCTTTTGCCTTAAATTCTGCTATAGCACAAATTTCACATGGTTGATCTTTATTAAGAAGTACCTTATAACATGTCTTGCCAATCAAATCTGTCTCAAAATTTATCGATGCCTGTTCATTCGCAAACAAAATTTCATAGTCAAATGATATAACAAAAAGAATATCTTGGATGGATGATAACACATTTTCTATATCTGTACTCAAACTTTTTTCCCCTTTTATTTTAGAATAATTAATTTTATTTGTATTTTTTGTTTTTATTATTATTTTTATTTGTATTTAATATACAGATAAAATTAAAAAAGCACCTTTTTTTAAATCTATGCTATTTTTTTATGAGGTAGTAATTAGGCTCAACCTACAAATTATCGAAAAATATCGTTCAAAAATTGAAATTCAGTAAATCTCCTTATTTTAAAATTAAAAACTATCTAGATGTAATTTCTTATCGTTTGACGAATTCCGAAGTATGTTATATTTAAATGATTGCTGATTTTGAAAATTTATTAATAATTTTCTTTACCAAATCTCACAAAATCAACATTTTAGACGATCCTTGATCAGTTCCCATCACATAATTTTAAATTTAATTCACCAATAGCCTATTTATAGAATTTATATAAAGAAATTAAGTGAAGAAAAATGGCGTTCGATGAAATTAGTAAAAAATTAGCTAAACTAATGAAGGAAACGGAAGAAATTGAATTACAAGACGTAGAACTTTTTGCTGAGTACTTAGAATTTCAAATGTTACCTGGTATTATTCAATCTGCAGCACAAGCGATTCTTCCTGGTATCGGAAAGGCAGAATGGACCCCAACAAAATTTTCTCTAGATTTAGAATTTCCGGGACAAATTGAAACTGTTGAATTCATTAGATCTAACGGTAAAAAAGCCGTCATTGGCGGAGAAAAGGTACCTCCGTTCTATAACTTTCTGGGTCTTGATAAAAGAAACCCAAATCCTCCTTTAGTTACTTATGATGTTTTCGATATGGGCTCTAAAATGATGTTACCAAAACCAATTAAGCAAGAGTATGGAGAAGTCTTAGGAGATCCCGCAGAATGGGCAAAATTAGCGGTTAATAAATTTGGCGCAGAAAGTATAACCTTCCACTCTCTAGAAATCGATCCTGGAATGGGCGATGCACCTGTTTCTCAATCTCTAAAATATTTAGAAGATATATTGCAAGCAGTTGATGTCCCGGTCATTATTGGTTGTTCTGGAAATAAAGAAAAGGATGTAGAGTTATTTAAAGTCACTGCGGCTGCTACTGAAAGCGAAGTATTGATGCTTTCTGCTGCAGACAAAGCTACGTGGGAGGAAGTAATTCCATTAGCAGTTAAATACGATCACAACTGCTTGTTATGGACGAGTTTGGATTTAAACAACCAAAT
>JAUWZR010000220.1 GCA_030615235.1 Promethearchaeota archaeon | reverse complement strand
AAAAGCTGCAAAAACTGGAAATTTGAATCTCGATTCAAAATATCCCGAAATCCTAAAAATTTATACTGACGCAAAGGATAAAGCGTTAGAAAAAGGATGGAACGAAGATGCAGCTATTTATTCAACCCAGATTAGAAAGTACACTGAATTAGCTGAAAGAGACATCAAAATAAGAGAAATTGAAGCTAAGAAAAATCAAGATCAAAAAGTATTTGAAGATTTTCGTAAAGTTCAGAAAGAGAGCATTAACATTGAAAAGCTAACCCAATTAGAAAAACAAAGGATAGAGGGTGCTAAGGATAAGAAATTTCAATTGGAACTTACTGAATTCGTAAATGAGGCGGAGAAGATGGCAAGAGACTACGATTTAGCCCTAAAAAAGGGGCTTAAGGAGGGTAAATTAATAGAGGAATCACCTTTTAATAAAATTATTGAAAAATACAACCAAGTTCGCGAAAAAGTTATTTTAAAAGGCTGGACTGACCAGGTCTCAATTTACACTAACCAGATTAATATTTATCAAGAAAAATGGGAAAAAGATAAAAAATTGCGTGAGCTTGAGCTTCAGAAGATTCAAAAACAAAAAGAATTTGAAGATTCCTTAAAGGTTAAAGCGGATAGTGCAATAGCAGCCGAAAGACTAAAAGATTTAGCGTTTAAAAGAAAATTGGATAATGAAGAGCAAGATTTTCAAAACGAAATCACTGAACTTGTCGAAAAGGCGGATAAAATGGCAAGAAATTACGACGTAGAGATGAAAAAAGCGTTAAAGAAGGGTAAACTGGTCGAAGATTCCCCTTATCTCGAAATTATCGAAATTTATAGTCACATAAGAAAAAAAATCTTAGAAAAAGGTTGGACTGACCAGGGTCTCATCTATACCAATCAAATAAAAATATATCAAGATAAACTAGAAAAAGATAAAAAATTAAGGGAAATTGAATCTGAGAAAGTCAAAAAACAACAGCAATTTATTGAAGCTCAAAAAGCACAAGTAAAAGAGGGACCTACTGTATACGACGCAGAAAAATTAAGAAAAATTGAAGAATTAACTAAGCAAGAACAGGAAGAAAAATTATTCGAACAAGAAATCGATGAGGTAGTAGATAATGCTGAAAAGCAAGCTCGAGAGTACGAACTGGCAATCATGAAAGGACAATTTGACAAAAAATGTCCCTATTTAGAAATTGCTGAGATTTATAAAAATTTGAGGAGAAAAGTATATCCTAGAGGTTGGAGAGACGAGGCGGAGATATATGCAAACCAGATTACTTTGTACCAAGAGAAATACCAAAAAGATAAACGATTACGCGAATTGGAGATCCAAAAAGTCAAAAAACAGCTAGAATTTGAAGAATCTCTCAAAGCACCCACTGAAATTAAACCACTGAAACTAGAAGAATTAGCAGCTCTTGATAGTAAAAATAAAGAAGCAGATGAAATTATGACACAAGCTCTGAACCTAATTGACAATGCTGAAAAAGCAGTTAGAAATTATGAAGTAAATCTTAAAAGGGATATTCTTTCCTATAAGAGCCCATACGAGGAAGTAATCAGTATGTACGCAAAGGCAAGAGAATTGCTACAGAAAATTGGATGGAATGAAGAAGCACAAAAATTTAGCAATACGATAAGTTTTTACGAAAGCAAGAGACTAAAAGATGATAATCTACGAGCTTTTGAATTACAGAAAATAGAAGAATCTAAAACCACACCAGTTTTGATACCTAAAGATGATTACCTTATTCAAGAAAAAAGAATTGATGAATTAAAGAAGTTAAGAAAAGCAAAATCTAAAGAATCTAATGATATTTTAAACAGAATATCTAAAGCTGAGAAGATGGCGAAGGATTATGAAATTAAGAAGAAGAAGGGTGTTCTGAAAGTCGAATCCCCATATAAAGAAATTATACAAATATACAAAACAGCAAAGCTCGGCTTTGAAAAAATTGGTTGGGTCGAACAAGCAGATCATTTAGTAAACTCAATTAATTATTATCTAAAAAAACTTGAGGAAGATAAGCGATTACGAGTTTTAGAATTAGAGCGGGGCGCTAAACAAGAAGAAGAAATTAAAAGAATTGAAAAAGAAGTACTAAAGGCACAACAGGCTGAAAAGGAACTATCACAGTTAAAAATAGACGCATTTGAGGAAAAAAAAAGAAGAGCGGTGGAATACGAGTCTAAAAAGGAACGAGCTTTTAATTTTATGGATCTAGCTAAAAGAGAGCTGAAACATAACAATTTTGACAAAGCTATAAAATTCTACAAAGAAAGTCAAGAGATATTTAATGAAATTAAATGGTCTGAAGGTATTAAAATGATCAAAGAGTCTATTAATACAATCAATCTAAAACAGAAAAGAATTGAACGCGAAGCAAGATTAAGTGAAGTTAAAAAAGCTGAAAAATTAAAAATTGAAGCTCAGCTTGAAGAACAGATTACAAAAGCAAAAAATTTACAGGATCTACAACTAGAGCAGAGAAGACGAGAATTGTCCGCTATTCAAGAGGCAAAAGAAAGAGAGAAAGAAATTTCTGATAAGGCTTATCTAATGTTAGAAGAAGGAACTAAATTGAAAGACAATAAGAAGTTCGAAGATTCTTATGATAAATATATAATGGCGCGCGATTTATTTAAGAAAATAAATTGGCAAATTGAAGTTAGTCGGATTAATAACGATCTTTTGATCACGCTTTATAAAGAAAAGAAACAAACGGCAAGATTAGAAGCTCTAAAGCAGAAAAAAGTGGAAGAACAAAAAGAACTTAAATTAATTTTAAAGGAAGCTGATGAAAAGCAAAAAGAACTTGATCAAATAAGAAAATCGGAAAAGAAGAAACAACGCGCAAGATTAATCCAAAAAGAGCGCGACGAAGCCCATGAAATTATTAAGAACCTTAAATACAACGAGGGAATATTAGCTCTAACTAAGATAATAAAGAAGATAAAAAATACCGAACAAGATAAATTAGTTATTGAAATGAATAAGCAAATTGAAGTGTTGATAAACGCCAGTCAGGTTCCAATCATTGCTGATGTTGATCTCGATAAAGACGAGAACTTCGATAAATTCAAGCTAGCTTGTCAAGCGTTAGATAAAGCTCAAATCTCTTTGTCAAATAATCAATTTATGAAAGCTATCACAGAATTAAACGAAGCATTATTTAATTTAAAGGAGACTAAAATAGGAATTAAATATATTTCAGCAGTAGAAGAAAAAATTAATAACTATAAAAAAGAATTAGACATTAAAAAAGCTCCAGAACCAAAAGTAGAAGCCCCTAAAGTCGAAAGCGACGATGTTAGAGTTAAAATTGCTAAAAGACGAGAAGAAAGAAGAAAAAGAATAAAAGATTTGTTGGGATAAAAAATAAAATAAAAAAAAGAAGATGAAGATTAAATACTTTCCTGAATTTCGTTTTCATTTTCAGATTGAATTAAACTCGGGCTTACACTTCGTCTAATCGAGGAATCTAAAAGATATTCCGTTCTTATTAAATCCCTAATTCCAACACGAATAGCTTCACTACGATTTGGAAATTTATTCTCTACAACTAGTATCTCAAGGACCTTAAGATAAGATTCTGGCAAATTTACTGAAATTAATTTTATTTTAATCACCACATATCTGAGTAATTTAGAAAAACTCATGTTTTTTCTATAGATATTATGGTATCACGCCGGTATATAAATCTTCTGTGGAAATCAACCCCAAGTAATCCGACGAATTAAAATCAGACACCAACTCGAGAGTTTGATATTATTTTAGAATTTTGTCTGCTAGCTTTTAAGATTATCTCTTAAAATTTCGCAACCGAAAACTTTTTATATACCATATAATATATATGTTATACTTTATATGTAACACTAATAGTTAATAAAAATAACAAATAAGAGTATGATTAGATATGGCTGATATTGAAGCTCAGTTAAAAGCCCACCTAAAAAATGGAGCCGATTGGGAAAAGATGGAGACTCCTGTATCGGGGGTTTCTGTAGTAAAAGTCCCTGCGACTAAAACTCGACCATCATTATTATTTCTTGAAATTAATCCGTTAAAAGATGACGGTAAACCAATGAAAAGGAAAGGTTTATTTGTTGGTTCAAAAGAAATGTTGATAAAATTTGGAGAAGCATTGCAGGACGATAAAGTTTACCAATTAATTGTTGAATTGGAAAAAAT
>JAUWZR010000083.1 GCA_030615235.1 Promethearchaeota archaeon | reverse complement strand
AATTTCAAGGGTTGGAGCTATCCCAGAAGGGATTTTTTTTGCCGAAGATTATTCTCCTCGAGTATTAAGTGAAAATGGTAAGATTCTTGCCGTAGAATTCCTTAAACGGATAAGTGGTCCAATGGACGCAAAGGTAGAGTTCAAATCTAAGAAAGAAATTCTAAAAGATCAGATTAAAACTCAGTTAGAGCAAAAATAATCTGAAAATTTTTATATAATTCATTCTAATTCTATTTTTATTATAGTCCTTCGATAAAATTATCTATTAAGAATAATTTTTTTGAGCTAGTCAATCATTTTAAATAAATTGAATATTCTAAAAATATGGTATCTTAAACATAACTAAACTTTAAATCGATTTAACCTAATATTTTTATAAATATAAATATTTAAGTTCAAAAATAATATTTTATATTAAATGAAAAAGAATTATAATAGAAATTAAAAGTCAGAGATTATTCAAATGAGCGATTTAACACAAGAACAAGCCTCCGGCCTTTCAAAGTTTCTTGGAAATATTACAGAACACACCGAATTAGAAGCACTTGCATTAGTTACTAATGATGGTTTACGACTTGCTTTTTCATGTATACCGGATTACGAAGTTGACCCAGATTTATTTTCAAGTTTAAGTGCTGTAGTAATGCAGAGTGGTCATGATGCTATCGAATCTTTAGGATTTAACAATTTGTTAGAAATAGTTTTAAGGGGAACTAGTGCCTTTATTATCTTAAGCGGAGCGGGAAGATTCTTTTTAATGGGTGCGAGCAGAAATATTGAGGACTTGGGCAAAATAGTAACCGTTTTTCGCTACTATGCTGGCGAAATCGGAAAAAGGTATCCTACTCAATAGTTTCTAAGCAGATTTTTCAAAAGTTATAATTATTATAATAAAATAAATCAAAATGATTATTTATGCCTGATATCAAAATTTTTGTGGATATAAGTGAAAAAAGCGAAAATAAAGTAGTTATTTGTCAAGAAAATGCAAATAAACTAGGAATAAAAAATGGTGCTTCTATAGAAGTGTTGAACCCGGACAATGGTAAAACGACAACTGCCAAAGTTGAAATTTCAAATATGGTATTGGATTTTGCCGGTCAAGTTTCAAAAGATATAACTGATTCTCTTGAATTTAAGGGCGTTGAATTAGTACTTCGACCAATGAGTAGTACGGGGTTACTTACACCAAAAGTACAAATTCCGAAAGTACCCCATATCAAGCCAGTAGCGTCCCCTTCTCCAACACCTGCGAGACCTACATTAACGCCTTTACCTACAAGACCCGCTCAAATGAAAGCCTCAAGACCGACTCCACAGCCTCTGCCTACCCAACAACCACAATCACATGTTAGTGGACACATTCCACTTCCCACAAAAGCACCCGAACCAACACCTCCACCAAAGATATCCCCCACCCCAATTCCTCCTCCTACGCCAATTTCTACACCAATTCCTATATCAACTCCTCCACCCCAACCTAAATTAGCACCTACTCCTCAATTAAGCCCTACTCCCGTGCCGCTTTCACCAACGCCTTTACCACAAGCTCCTCCTCCTCAAACAATCTTACCTATCCCGGATCAAGCTCCTCTTCCAACTACTGGACAACAAGTTGGAGTTCCAACCACTCCTGCCGATCCCTATCCTAATAGAATTGATGTCAATATGTTAAGTAGTCAGAAGAACGGAGTAGTTTTAACTCCCATAGTAGATGATTCTATTGAAGGTGGACGAATCAAAGTAAGTAACACGGTAATTCAGCAGTTAGGATTAGGACAAGGTATGCTTATTGGTTGGGAAGACCCTCTCACCCGAGCTGTAGGTTCTGCTAGAATTGATCAAGCAATGATACCGCATACGGAAATTCGGATGAGTAGAGATACCAAAGAAGATACTAATGTTTATAGTCAACAAATTGTTGTTTACTCTACTGAACCCCCGATCCAAAAAACTTCAGAACTTATGTTAGAAGTACAATCACAGCCAAATCTAATGGGTTATGCTCTTGTAAGCCCTCGAACACAGCATACCCTCTCAATTGTCCAGGATAACGTACTTGCGTTTGAAGACGATCTTACTGGAGCTATTGGAGCAGGTAAAGTAGAGATTTTAGAATCTGTTCCTGACAATACCATTATTATAGATAGCGAGATTTTAGAGGCGTCAGGGATTGGAAGTTTCGAAGTAAAAGTGTATAAAAACTTACGACCAATCATTCCCTTGCAGAACATATCGTTAGGTATTTCGCCAATCTCAGGCGAAAACATGTGGGAAATTATTAGCACTGCTCGACAAAATATAGATTCTTTGAAAGGTTGGCTAGCAAACTATGTAATTTTTAAAGGGATAAAGCTCAGATGGAACGCAGTAAATATTGCGTGTTCAATTTTAACGACAACTCCAGATTTAACAGGTGATATTTTAGCTACAGTTAACGAAAATACAGCAATTAATCTTAGCCCAACGGGGTTAGTACCTTTTAACGCTATTTTGATAATAGATATTAGCAGAAGTATGATGGCAAGAGACGTAGAAGTAAAGAATATAGCCCCCGCTATTGAGGGTATCAAAGCAGCGATGGAATCTCCAGAAATTCAAGAATTCTTAAAACACTTCAAACCGGGAATCAATATTCCAAGAAGAATTTCTGCTGCTTTTGCGGCAGTTCTATTCTTAAGCGAAAAGGTTGGACGTGGATTTGGAGAAAAAGTTTCGGTTATCAGGTTCGCAGACGAAGCACAGATATTACCGTTTGGAAACAGCTACTACATGGATTCAGCCAGCGGTAAGAAAGGAGTATTAGAAGACGCAGCACGAATGATAGTAGATCGCATAGGTAATAGTTACGGCCAAGCAACTCGAATGGGTTCGGCAATGATCAAGGCGCATCAAGTATTGACCGAGTTTGATAAACTCAGCCTTGGAAATCCTTCTCCAACCATGATCATCATTTTAACGGATGGGATCCCGACGGACGGAGATGAATTTCTCAAATCTATTAAAATATTCGCAGAAAATCCAAATGTGATAATATATATTGTTGGATTGGGAAATCCGGATGATCAAATGATGACAAGAGCTGCTGTATTGTGTGGTGGGGAGTATTTCAAACCTGCGGACGCAGGAGAGCTATTGATATGGTACTCTAAACGAGCTCGAGATTTAACTGTAAAAATGAAGGCTCATAAAGAATAAAAAACTAATTTCTTTTTTGTTTCACTTAATTTTCTTAGGATGTAATCCTTTACAAGTTTTTCTTCAAATCTTTCTTTGATACGAGAATATTGTATAAAATTTTTATACTTATAATTTAATACTAATTATAATTAAAAATGTACAAAATGTGTTCAGAATAATGAAAGAAGTTAAAATTCTTACAATTGACGAACGAGGAAGGATCGTAATTCCACAAATTGTTAGAAAATCTTTAGGAATTACAACAAATTCACAACTTATGATGATTAGTGACTCAGAAGCCAAAGAAATTAAGATTACTCCAGTAGGATTGCGGAGTGAGAGTAATCTCATTAAACTGAGAATTACAATGGGGGATACTCCTGGAGCATTGGCTAAATTAGCAACAACTTTCGGAGATTTAAAACTTAGTATGATGTATAGTGAGGCAGTAATTGTCGAAAAAGATAAAACTGCGGTTTGGACAGTAATCTCGGAGAGTCCAAGTTTTCCGATAGAAGAACTAGAAAAGATATTAAAGGAAAAAGGAGAAGCTCTCAAAATCGAGGTCCTTCCGTTAGAATAAGTAATTGTTAATAAAAGAGGAATTGTTGAGTAAATCAAATGGCAAAGAAAAAAAAGAAAGATAAAGAAAAAAGTAGGGCAGAATCTCCTCTTCAGAATATAGATAATGTATTAAAATCGTCAAAGAAAACCGAATCTACTTTACACGGATTACTTAAAGTAGTCACCGAAGAAAAAAGTTTTATCTTTCCAACTGAGAGGGAAGAAAAAATAGCCCCCCAACTTTCATATGAAACAAAAAAACAAATTGCTGAAGATTACATGATGGAACAAGTTCCCCTTTCAGAAAGAGTATCACATAAGAAAACAACCCCCATTTCAAATAGTACTGAAGAAGTAAAAAGTTCAGAAGATGCTGATGCTCAAACATCAAGTACTACGAAAACACCTTCATTCTCAAAGGAAGAGAACATATACGAAAAGTTAACTGTTTTTTTTGAAGATGTATTTGATGGTTATATAGATAGATATAACCAGTGGGAAAATTCTATATCCTCCATTCTCTCGATCCTTAGGAAAATGAGGAAAATTACCAAAAAAAACACAGAGGAACTAGTCTCCTCAATAAGCGGTATTTATGAAAAAATCGATTATAATCTGGATCAATTCAAATTAAAAAGAGATCAAGTTGAAAAGATTACCGGTGTAGACATTGAATCTATGTCAAGTGAATTTAAAAAAGTTTTAGGATTATTAGAATTACAAGTGAAAGAATATCAATTAAAAAAGTTATCAGATGAGTATGTTCATCAGCAGCAATCATTCTGATGTTATTTATTGTTTTTAAAACCCTGACACTAACAAATTTAGTAAGTAAATCATGGCAAATACTGAAAACAATTATTTAATCCCATTAATTCTTGATATTGGGAGCGATAATTTCAGACTAGGATGGGCTGGAGGAGATTTTCCGGATATTATTGCTCCTAGTGTATATGTTGATATTGCTGATTATCTCTTTACTTCTGATATTAGCGGATCAGACACTATTAGTGGATTAGAAGAAATATTTCTGGATAAGGATGCTCAAATACATTTAGTTGGTTTTGATGCGCTTAAATATAAAAATATCTTAAAAATTCGAGAGTTTAGTAAAGAGAAAAATTATAACATTCTATCTAAGTTTTTTTTCCATTACTACCAACAATTAAAAATTCCAGTGGAATCACATTTTAAACAGCCATTAATAATCATAACTCCCTTCTATAAATCGGAATTAGAAAAAACAAAACTTCAAGATGTATTTTTTAATTCTTTAAACTTTCCCTACATTTTGTTTTTACCCGAGAGTCAAGCTATTCTATCGACATTAGAGAAAACCAGCGGCATTCTCATGAATATCGGAGAATCTTATACATCAATCTCTTCAATTTTTCATGGGTTTACTAACATAATGGCGAGAGATATGTTTCCTATAACTGGAAAAAATATTACCAATTATCTCCTAAATCTAATTTTAAGCAAGATTAGCTCCTCAAAAAACACTTATCTCGATAAAAAGATTGCTAAGGAGATTAAAGAGAAAATATCTCTTTGTATCCTCAACCCTACGGAAGAAAAGAAAAGGGTTAAAGAAGGTTTAACTAAATACGATCGAATCATTGATTTACCAGATGGAAGCAAATTAAAATTGAACTCTGAGCGGTTTCTCTTGTCAGAACCTCTATTCGATCCTAAGATCATTCATATCGATTACATGGGATTAGCTGAAGCTATTTCAAAAGTTGTAATGTCGTGGGACAGAGAAAATTGGGAGGAACTCCTGTCAAATGTTATACTTTCAGGAGGAAGTAGCTTGATTATAGGATTAAGCGAAAGACTCGAAGTTGAATTACAGAGGTTTTTTTCAGAAAAGTTAAAACCAAAAATAAAAGTAGTAGCAGCCTCAGGAAGAGAAAATATGGGTTGGATTGGAGCTTCAATTCTATTTTCAAAAGATCAATTAAAGAAAGGGTGGATTAGAAATCCTTCTCATCAGGAGTTAGAGCAACAACAAGCTGATTAAACAATTTCAAAAAAAATTTAAATTATAAGAAGTAGTGGAAAGGATGGTTATTAATTTAAACACACGGACAGAATTCTTAAAGGAATTCCAACAGAAAGTTATTCAAGGCAGAA
The DNA here is from genome assembly GCA_030615235.1 of Promethearchaeota archaeon. GTDB lineage: Archaea > Asgardarchaeota > Lokiarchaeia > Sigyniarchaeales > SOKP01 > SOKP01. Next base: position 3,789 of record JAUWZR010000083.1, on the reverse strand, counting down.
AACTATTACAATATTCAAATCATCTTTGGGCAGATAGATTATTGACCGATTTATATTTTGATATCGAAAAAACAGAATGGCTCGATATCCAAAAAAAACACCAATTAATAATGATTATATCAAATTCTTGGTGGATGTATATCAATTCATTGATTCATAGGACTGAAGAAGGTATTGATATAGATTTTATTAGATATATTGATGCATACAAACGCTTCTTCTCGTTTTTGTCTAAATTAGATGATTTTTACCTACTCAACAACTTTGCAACTAACTTACTTAAATCATTTACTAAAATGGATTCGTTATCTCAAAGGGGTATAACAAAATTTATTAACTCATTCTGTGTCAAAGTAACTGAAAGGGGAAATTACATCAAGCTAATCGAATTGCAGCTAATTTTGATGTATTTAAGGAAATCTGTTCTTCCTCAAGAGTTTTTTCATCTAAGTATGGAAGTTTTAGGTAGAACGATTTTTAAACTCGAACCTGGGAAACGGGCTTTATTTCTTTATGTTTTTATAGAGAATGTGAATGTGAACTTTCAACTTATGGAGAATTCTGAAGAATTCGTAAAGTCAATGATTAAAATCTTGGTGAATAGAATCCCCGGTTATTTAAAGAACGAATTTAATAATTTAGGCAAGATTTCAATTAATGAACGAAATTTTAACACAATTTTAGGGGATTTAGAAGCCTTAATATATTACTTAAACAACATTGGAGAGAATACTTGGATAATACCTGTTATAAAAAATCTATTTTCTAAAATTCAAGCGTACCGTTCTTATGGAGACGCTGTTACATATATCAGGAAATTTATAGATTTTGCAATTACGAGAAATAGATTCGAAATCGCTTTTGAAATCTACGATTTTCTCGAGGATCTATTCTTGTATCAGACGGATCTTGGATATGATAACATTCTAATTGAACTTTGGGTTGAGGCATGCAAAAAATTCGTAGAAATGAAGGAGAAGAAATACCTCTTACAATCTATCGAAAAATTAAACACACATCTGAAAATTCCTCAAACTAATGCACAATTGTATCACTTCTTTTATACCTGTAATTTCTTATGGAAATTTAAGTCATTATTTTTCTCATTAGAGCAAAAAGATTTTTGGCGAATGATGTTTTATCGTGTGCTATATGAGCAAAAAGATTTTAAACTCGCTCAAAAAATAATACCGTATTTAGAGAAAAACTTGATAAACGTAATTGGCGCCCCACTTCTTTTGTATAACGAGACAGAATCACTTAAAAGAGAAATATATTCTTTTGGAGAGGAAAACTTACTTTTTACAGGATTTGAAGAAGGGTTTGTAATAAAACAAATGGTTTTTAGGATCAACCATGATGGTTTAATTTCTATTCGAATGATATCCGTTGATGATAAAATAGTTGAGGGAAAAATTTTTAACGAATATTGGAACGATGTACATATAATAGATATTTATAATGACATTTTCTCCGATAATCAAGAAAAAAAATATGACTTTAGCGTAAATGAGTTCGGTAGATTGCTATATGTATTTCTACCAATCAAAATTCGCACCTTTTTAGAGCAGTTTGAGATTAAATCTTTAAATGTCACTCCAGAAATTTATTTTATTTTAGATGAAATGACCATTCCTTTCGAATTAATTTATGACAATAATTTTTTCTTATTAAAATATTCCATTGGGTATATCATTGGAGAACCTCCTCTTGGAGGGGTAACTTTTGGGCACGATACGGAAGGAAAGCTAACAAAAGACGGTAAAATCAATGTCCTAATCATTGATTCTATAAATTCTTCAGGACCTATAAGGTGGAACGAAGAAACTAAATCAAAAGAGTTAATATTTCCTTTTAAACCGGGAATCAATGAATTTAACTACATAACTGAATTTTTCAACAATCGCGACGAAGTAAATCAAATCAATGTTTTAATGGGGGTAGATTCTTCTCGAGATAATATTCTAACTCATATAGAATCTGGAGCGAATCATATCATCCATTTTGTTGGAAACATTTTTTACTCTAAGTGGAATCCACGGGATAGCTTTTTCCTTACAAACGATAACGAAATAATAACATTTAACGATATTAACAAGTCAATTCAATCGAATCCTAACGCAGAAAAACCGTTTTTGTTTTTTAATTCTCAAATTTATGATACTGAAGGTAAAAAGTTAAAGAATGTTTTACGCACATTTGGCGAAATTGTGGAATATTTCGATTATGATAGAATTACAGGAGTAATGTCCAGAAATTATCCGATTTTTAACGATGAAACAAAGGAAATAATCGCTAACTTTTATATCAACTTATTTAACGATTATAGTCAGGGAGTTTCCCTTATGAAAGCACGGCAAGCATGTATGGCAAATAAAATGGCTAAACTTGTAGAAAAGAAATTTGACGAGTTATCCGCAGAGGAAGGCGTAAAGAACATTGATTTAGAAGGATCTTTAGCTATATCTAGCTATATGTTATTTGGTAATCCTTTCAAAAAATTAAGTTAGAAAAATAATTATGGGTTATAATGCAATACTTTCGTTTTGCTTAAACTTAATTAAAAGTATTCATATTAGAACATTAAATTTAGAAACATAAAATGGTCTAAAATGTCAGATAGGATTATTGAACTCCGCGTTGAAAATGCCAGACTCAAGAAAGAGGTAGAAAATTTAGAAAATAAGGTATTATCATTAGTAGGAATGATTAGTTTAGAATCTTCAGGAGGTTCTGAACGCAAGAATGTTCTCAATGAGCATTTAATTAATCTGATTACTTCAACATCAACTCAACTTAATATAGTTTCACCTAAAATCGATCGATTCTACAGCATTGAACTTAAAAAGCTAACTAAGAAAGGAATTCCAATACTAATCATTACTAATGATAGAGGAAATATTCCAAAAATATACCAAGAAATCTATGACGATTTAAAACAAACTTCAGGAATAAGTATAATTAATAATCCCAATGTTAGATATCTATTAGTTTTCAATGCTGAAGAAGCTATTTATTCGGGGGGCTCATTAGATAAAGGAGAACTAGAAAAATCTGTATTTATTGTTACACGTATCAAAGAAAGCGCTAAACTCAGAAAAATCGGCGAAATATTTAGTTTAATGCTCCCATCCTTTATGAGAGGAAAATAATTAATAATTTTATGATTTTACTTCTAAAGTCGAGATTATTAGTTTTACACTCGTATTGAAAACCGTGAATTGAAAAAAGAATGGTCGAGAACAAAAAAGCAATAAGTTCAAAACAATTTGTGGAATTTTTTGGATTGGGAACAAATTTTTATAAGGAAACCTCTAAATTCTTAAAAAAGCAGGCGGAATTGAATAAAAATGGTTTTCAAAAAAAGTTTCGTTTGTGGGAATCGGCGTTCAAAAAAATTTACGGTAAGGAAATCGGACAATCTCTTTTTCTCAAACATTCTTATTACATTTCGATATTGAAATTACTAATATTATTAAAAGCTAATCCATCTGTAAATAAAACAATCTACAACCATTTTAATTTAAATGAACTTAAATTTTTCTTCTGTCCTAAATTGGATGAAATCCTTATTTCTAAGATAAGTAAATTTTTAGCGGGAGCAAGGTTAGCTAGACAGGATAATTTTCAAGAACTTTATCAACAAGTGTTTCATGTTGAGACGCGACATAAAATCGGCGAATTTTATACACCGTCAAACCTTGTTGAAAAAATGATAAATGAATCCTATAAAATTGGTTTAAAAACATTAGATCCTTCTTGTGGTTCTGGTAGTTTTTTAATAAAACT
>JAUWZR010000058.1 GCA_030615235.1 Promethearchaeota archaeon | reverse complement strand
AAAAATGATGAAAAAATGGAAATTAGTTTAGAAAAACCGATTGTAAAAGAGCTAACTGTCGCTTCAACTCGAAATATTTCGAAAATTCAATTTGTTTTAACTGAGCTTTTATACGTTCCTGATGAAAGGCTAAAACTCGTGGTTGTTTTAGAACTTGCAGATTATCTTACAGAGAAGTTTTCGAACCCAGACTATAAAATTAGATTTTTTTACACTACTCAGAACGGAATCTTAACGGGATTCGTAATTTGTCAAATAGACGGTGAGTACAAAAGCTACGGAATGCCATGCCCGACTTTTGGGTGGCTTCATGCCAAAAATTTTCTTTCTTGTAAAAAGCTCATGAATGAGTGTGAAAATTTCGTTCGACAGAATAATTTTCGAAAGCTTAGAGGTCCTGTGAATTATCCTAAACTTATTGGGGGAATTGGCTGGCAGACCGAAGGTTTTGATTCTCCAATGATGAGTGGAGTGGCATATAACGATCCAGGATCAAATGTTTTAGTTTATCTAAAAGAATTGGGATATAAGATTGACACTAAGTATTCTTGCGTAGATGCCTTCGTCAAGATTTGGGCTAAAGGAAAAGAATTATGCGAAGATATCATGATTCGCTTTTTACCACTCGATGAAATAAAAGCATTGAAAGACCAAATATTGAATTTAGCTCAGCAGTCTTTTTATTCTGTGTTAGCTGACGCTACAGGAGGTCAAACTCGGTTTGATAAGATTATGGAATTATTTTACCAAACATGTAAAAAAATACGTATTGTGAATCCTAATTTTGATCCTCAAATATTCGCTGACATGCCCGGCTTTTTAGACACTTGGAACGCAGCCGATCTCGAGAATATCGTCTCTACATGTATTTTCGCGTTTGATAGAAGTTCTGGGGAACTAGTAGGTCTAGTGATGGCTCAACCTAACCTGTTTCAATTGTGGGCTGGAGAACCGCTTACGCACATGAACGTTGACACGGTAATTATCAAAAAGGAGTACGCAGGAAAAGGCATATTTTCTGCGCTTCACAACATTGGTAAATCGCTTTCGTCTGCTGTTTACGGATATAACTATTTCGAAGGCACTACGATATGGGCGAACAACGACCGCGCAATTAAGTCGATATTTCCTCATAGCTCCCCGCTAAGAACTCACTATGTGGTCCAGAAGCGAATCTTAAAAAAATAAAATTTTATTCTTTTTTTCCTTTTTACTAAACTGCACTCAATAACATTTAAATACTCTATTCCTTCAACATAAAATATATACTTACTTGAGTAAGTTATTAAAAACCTAGGGTAATTATCATGGGTTCTAAAATTTCATTTAATAAATTCTATTTAGGATATTCTATAAGTTCTTTTTTAATCCCTTTCGGTATTTTAACTCTTTTTAAATCCATTCCTACCAAATTGTTTCTTATTGGAGCAAATATTTTCGACATTATTACCTATTTATCATTTTTTACGGTGTTTTCGTTTGTCGTAGCATTTCTAGCTCCTTTATTGGGATATATTTCCGATAAAAGAAAACAAGGTTCTAGAAGAAGACCTTTCTTGATATTTGGTATAGCAGGGATGGCTTTGGTGACAATTCTTTATTTCTTTTCTCCCTTAAATTTTGGTTTTACTGACCTTTTTCTAAACATTTCATATTTCGTTATTTTAGATGGTATTTACGTTTTTAGTTCTATGATCTTCAATATCAGTTTCATTAGCCTTTATCCAGAGATGTTTCAGAATCTTAGTTCAAGATCAAAGGTTATTGGCTTAATGCTGGGATTTTCGGCTTTAGCGTCATTACTTATAGTTATCCTTGAAGTATTTTTTAATCTCGAAGAAATGTATTTTGGTATTATTTTTGTCTTGCTCATTATTCTTGGGGGAATAATATTATTTAGATATGGATTTGAAGAACCTTACTTGCGATTATCAGAGAAACCAAAATCTAATGAACACTCTTCCTACAAGATTTTATCATCAAGTAACAAATTATTTATTTGGTTTCTGATAGCATTTTTCTTCATTACGATTTCAGAAATTTTAATTGAAAGCGCTTTAGGTTATATTTGGTCAATCAATTTGGAAAATATAACCCCTTCTCTAATTGAGATTATTACATTCTTTATGAATATCATCCCCATCGTTGCTATCATTCCATTTCTTCTTTACTGGAGAAAATTATCCCTTTCAATTGGAATTAAAAAGCTCCTCATATTTCTGATGTTATCTCTTCTATTATTAACCCTTGCTCTATTATTTTTGTCTGATCTTGTTTCGGGGTTTATACTTTCAAGTTTAATTAAAGTGAGCTTATCTGGGTTAAGTTTTGTTAAATTGCTATTTCTAGCCATTATTATCGATCATTATTTTTTGAATACTGACAAAAGGCGTGAAGCAACCTACTTTGGATTCAATAGTACGTTTAAACTTATTTCGAGTTTTATTGGGCTTTATTTAGGACAGTTTATTACCGTTTTCTTAATGCTTTTCATCACCTTTTCCGGGCCTGATGGATTTCAAGAATACTATTTTTTTAATAAAATCGGGCTTTCCTTGATTGCATTAATTTTTATTGGAATTAGCATGGTTTTGATTAGAAAGATCCCTTTTGATAGAGAAAAATACAATGATATTGAAAAAGAAATAACTGAAATTAACACATAAAGATTCTTTTTGCAATTATTCGTTTGGTCTTAATTTTTCCTTTTTATATACCTGCTCATTTTCGTTGTAAAGTAATAAAAAATCAAAGATAAAGTGAAAAGAAATATTATGACAATTGCATTAGTAAAAGTATCGTGTATCAACGACCGATTGATACCGCTTAGCCTTGCTTGTTTACAAGCATTTCTTAAACAAAATTCAATTCCCGTGAAGATATTTAATTTTAGAACTGAGGATTACACCCTACCTAAAGTAGTTTTCGATCCTCTTATCCAATTGAACCTAACCAATTTTATCGTCAACCACCAAGATTTACCGCTTTTAATCCCTATTACAAACGATATTTTAAATAATCGTGAGCTAAAATTAAGTGAAGGCGTATATCCAGATATCTTAAGCGACTATTCCTCGAGGATGTTCGAAAATCCCGAAACAACAAAAAAACGATTCGAAACCATGATAGATTATTGTAAAAACACAGTTTTGGAAGCCTTAAAAGGGTTTCATACTCTTGGTTTCTCGTTAAATTACCTAAACATTTCTGAAACTGTTATCTCATCTTGTTACCTAAAACTACTCAATCCTGAATGTAAAATAATTTGGGGCGGTCCCACTATCACACAATCTTTTGATGCATTTAAAATTCTCCTCTATAAGGGTCTTTGCGATGGATTAATTATTGGAGAAGGCGAAAAACCACTATTAGATATTGCTCGTGGAAATGATTTAAAGGGCATTAAAGGAGTAATGAGTATAAATGAGAAAGGCTTAGTTCAGTTTTCTAAGGGAGAACAGATCGATTTAGATTTACTGCCGACACCAGATTATACCGATATTCCGTTGGACACCTATTATCAAATCGCCTCAACATATCGATCACGCGGGTGTACGAATAGATGTAAGTTTTGTGCGGAGTGGAAACTGTTTGGACCTCGATTTAGAACTCGTTCAGTAGAAAAAGTCATACAAGACATAGAAAAAATCGTTCAAAATCATAAACCGGGGTATATGTTATTTGGAGAATCGTTAATAAACGACGATTTAGACTATTTCGAACGATTATGCGACGCGTTAATCGATAAAAATCTTAGTATTAAGTTTGGTACGCACTTTAGAGCAAACATCACCCCAGAACTTGCTAACAAAGCAAAATTAGCGGGATTCGAAGACGCTTGGGTAGGGTTCGAAGCGTTTTCTGACGAAGACTTAAAAGAAATGAACAAAGGAACGAGCGTGCACCAAAACATGGAAACGATCGAGAATTTAACTCAAGCGGGCGTGAATGTTATTGCGATGTTGGTAGTTGGGTTCAGCGATCTTGGCACAGAATTAAAGAACAGCGAAAATGTGATTAATACAATAGAATATTATTCCAACAAGAAGCGTAAAACCGAAGATGACAATCAGGTTCCGCTTCCAATACAATTTCGCCCGGCTCCTATGTATATCGTACCCGGCTCGTTGGATTATCAAAAAAAATTAAATTCTGACACGAAACCATGGAAATGTAATGAAGTATCGAAACAAAATCGACTCGAGATTGAAAACCTTGAACACGAGCTAAGCACAATTCCATACACTTTTAAGCGCCCTATACCCAATCAGAAGGTCACACAGTTGATACAACTAATACAAAACGCAGATCGAAAAGCGGGATTCACTATTGGCGGGGTCACGAAATATGTCATCGATTACACGATGGAAGAGCGCAGAAAAAACCGCAAAGCGCGAAAGGCACAGAGAATCGGAGTGTCTGCTCAACGACTTGAACAAGATATTGATCTGCAAATCTAATTCTTTTTTGAAAGTTTATTTATCTAATAACTCATTTAAATCTGAATTAATTGAATTCTATGAAAACACCAGACGAGTTTATTTAAAAGAGAAGTGGTGTTAGATAAAAAAAAATAATCCTAAAAATTTAAATAAAAGGCTATCACTAGCAAAGATGGTTATAAAAATGTCGAAACCAACAAAAGAAGATGCAGCATTATTACTCCAATTAATGGCGGTAACAATTGCGAAAGAAGAAAATAAAAAAGCTATGCTCTGGGTTTATTTCGAATTTCATGAAAAGAACTATGATAATTTCAAAACTAAATACCCAATGGGAAGTGAAGGATTTAATAACATCATGACGGTTGCTAATGATGGGGAACTTGTAGGTGTGCTTGTTAACAATGAGCTTCTTAGTGAAGATCTAGTTTTTGATTTATATGGTTCCCTGCTTTGGGAAAAACTAGAACCTATTATTCAAGGTATGCGAAAAGACGCAAATAAGCCTAGATTATTTGAAAATTATGAAGTTTGTGCTAAGAAATATCAAATATGGGAAGAGAAAAATCCTCCTAAAGTTTAAAAAATTCAATTTTTATAATTTTTTTTTCATAATCTGAATTAATTGAATTCTATTAAGTGTATAAATTTATTAAGCGCAAATTTATTTTAATTATATTTGTTATGTTATATTTCTCATTTAGGTGTCTTGATTAGATGGATGAAATTACGGGAATTCTTAGTGCTAAAATCGTAGGGGTCGGAACCTTATCTGAAGGACCTAAATATTTTATTAAACCTTCGGACGATTATGCAAATAGATGGTCAAAAATTCTTGTGAGGAAAAAAACTCACCTATGGGAGAATGATCCTGTATTGCATAAGTATATTGATAAAAAAGTATTGATCCTCGGAGAAATTATTGAGACTAAAAGTACGATTACCGTTGATTATGAATTCGTAAGAATCTTAGATTGAATTTTTTAATTTCATTCAAATCGATGATGCAAAGACCTCAAGAATAGTTTTATAATTTAAGCTTTTATTTTTTTAAGTTGGTGAAATCGATTTGAGAAATCTTCTTTATGAGATGAACATTGTTTACTTTTACGTTCTCTCAACATTTCATTTACCATTGCTACACTTCCGCGCTTTAAAAACAATCTAATGAATTTTAGCTCGTTCACACTTATATTTAGCGATTGTAAAAATTCAGGGTGTCGATAACTCCCCCATAATATATTTCTAAGTTTTTTCATGTTATCAACCTCTTTTTAGCGTATTTTTTCACCATTTTATCCCAATTAACCGAATCAAGGCAGCTAGGCATTAAAAAATCGCTTAATGAGGAGAAATCCCTGTTTGATTGGAGATTTTCTTTATAGATATACCTTAAATTAATATTTTGATCAATCTTTTGTTTGTAGATATTTCAACACCTCGTAATTTTAGAAATTTAACTACTCAAGATTATTTTTAATATCAAAAGATATGAAGTTATTTAAAGAAAAAGTGTAATTACTTAATTTTTTCTAAATCTGATATAAATTGTATCCTTATCTACTTTTTTTTCTAAAGTTTCAAAGCCAATATTTTTAGCCAAGTTGGTAAAAGTGTCTGTATTAATCTCTTTATCCCATGAAACACCGAAACCCGTCTCTGCTATTTTATCAAATATTTTAACTTTAAGTTCAATAAAAAAAATATCCCTTTTATCATTACCTTTAACCGGCATTAACACGTCCCAAATCACAAAATTTCCATTGATTTTTAAAACTCTATAAATTTCCTCGAAAATTATTTTAAAATCTTCCACAGGAATATACATGAGTGTGAAAAAGGCGGTAACCGTATCAAAAGTATTGTCTAAAAATTTTAATTCTTTTGCATCCATGATCACTTTTAATCCTTTGCTGTCTGGAGCCTCTTCAAGCTCATTTCTATTTGAATCTATTGCTACAACTTGTTCTCCTTTAAATTGACTAATTATAGCCTGTCCTCCTCCTCCAATATCTAAAATTCTTCCTGTTAATTTGATATTTGATAGGACAATTGTGTGAAGACCAACATTATATGTTCTTTCCTTAAGTATAACATTTTTAATAAAATAATCAATTGCTTCTTGATCTGCGTGCCATTTATTTTCGATTTTTATTCCGTTTATTTTACCAGCTTCAAAGTACTTCTCAATTTCATTTTCGGTAATTTTTTGATGAAATATCTCACTTATCTCTGAAACATTTAGATATTGTATCTTATCAATTTCTTTCATCTTGAAAAAATGTAATGCTTTCTCTCTTAAAACTGTTTATAAGAAATGGTATATAATGATTTTTCTTTTAAATATCGCTATTTTATTAAATAATTAAAACGAGAATACTCTCAATAACTGATTTTCTTCGTATCCATGATGATATGTGAGTACTGTGGTGAATCATTCAAGAGCTCTGAAAAAAAATTTGTAGAGCATGTGAATATAGCACAAAAAACTAGAAGACATCGATTTTGTTCACTTAGATGTAAAGATAAATGGTGTCGTCAAGTTCAAAACAGGAAATCACGAATGCTTGTTATTTGGGCAATAGGTTCTTATATAGATAAGTATTTTTTCCTCAAGAAACTCATGAAAGTACGTAGTCCGTCATTGTTGGGTTCAGAAACAAAAAAAAGTTATTTCAAATCTAATTTTAACGAGATTGAAATGTTGGAATTAATTAATTCTAACGGCAAAAAGGTTTTAAAGGTAAAAACTTAATTTTTAGATGTTTTCAGCATTATTTTTGTGGTTCGATATGTTCAAGAGACGATAAATGACTCATTGAAAAATCATGATAACCATCATTAGCGGGTGATTTAATTCCTTCGGCACGGATATAGTGCCCAACGCGAGGTAGAAATCCATATGAATTTATTTTTGAGGCGCTCACTAAGACCGAATACATTTTTATTCCCACGCGAACGGTTAATGACAGATATCCATAAGTATAGGCTCGAGAAATACGCTTCTCGCCCCCTCTAATTTCTACAATTCTTCCTTCAATCGCAATTTTTCCCCTATATGCCATTACGAATTACCTATCGTTTATATAACTTTTTCTCCCTTCAATATTTATGAAAATTGCTAAATAAATAAAAAATACAAATATAATATATCTTAAGAACTTTACAGATATCTGGTTTAACTTTAATCTTTAAAAAAAAGGTCCAAATTTTTCATAGACGCGAATTAAATTGTCGCGATAAAACTGTATTTTTTCATCGTTAGGATTTAGTTCAGCAGCAGTATTCATGACTTCTTTTGCTTTTTCGAGTTTACCCTTATCTAAAAAAGTAATCGTAAGTAAACCCCACGCTTCTATAAGAGTGCTATTTAATTCTGTAGCTGTTTCAAAACTCTTAATAGCAACATCCAATTTGCCGATACGGCGGTTAACAATACCTAGGTATAGCCAAGCTTGATCGTTCGAAGGATCTCTATCCAGCAATTTATTTACGGCTGATAACGCTTTATCGTTGTTTTGTTCAGCCAAGTATTTATTAACGAGCTCAATAGCTTCGTTGTTTTTAATTTCATTAAAATCTAGTGCCATGCTATTCAAAGCTTTTTGTTATGTTAATTGTAACTTACTTATATATATATATAAAGATATAATATTAAATCTTTATAAAAAAAAAGTATACGATTAGAATAACACATCAAGAAAAGTTGGCAATTCAACGAGATGTTAAGCCCAAAAGATTTGGCATACCGTTTATTTTGGCGAAGCCCTTTTTTTATCTTTTGTTAATCAAAGTAGGAGAGAAGTAACAATTACAGATTTGAATTCAAATGACGGTCTTTTGGATGTTTTTGATCAAATTACTGCTATAGTAAATTATTCGTACGCTCCAATTTCTAGAAGAGCGAATTTTCCACATTTAATTACATTTATTCTTTTTATTTATTTTTAATATATCTAATCGAGAAATTAGTTCGCTCGATACGTTTAAATATTGCCAAATTTATGTGATTACTGTGAAGAAAAAGAAGACCATTTCGATTAAAGACGCTAAATTGAGGAACATTCGAGATACATTGCGATATGTAATATCTGAAGTAAAGGTCGGTTTTGTTAGGGATTTAATTTATCGAGAGTCAAGGGACGATATTGACGAAGGTGAAATTCCTATTTTATCAGATAGAATTGACACTTTGAACACCGCTTGGAAAAATTCTATTTGCGTATGTCCCGTGTGTGGTTCTAGAACGAGCGACATGACATATAATCCCGTCGAGGAGAAGTGGTTTTGCGTGCGGTGCTACAAGGAGAATCAAGCGTTTTACATAAAACGGGGAGAAGGGTATTTATATCCTTAGTTAAGGAAAAAAATTCGAAAAAATTAGAACAACTGAGGATGCTTTTTCTCGATACTATTTAGAGTCGAAACTAGATCATAGAGAAGTTTTTCATCTTGACATTGGTTTATTGACTCGGATAACTTATTGAGGAGTGAGTTCGCTAAATCTTTTTCAAATTTGGTGAGATCATCGGATTTTTTTTGAAATATCTCATCAAATTCTGTTTCAAACCAATATAAGTGTTGTTGAAATTCTTCCTTTTGCAGATTTTCACTATTATAGTTAAGAAACATACATCTCCTCAATTTAAATTATTTAATATTGTTCTAAACTACAATAATAGTTATATAACTTATTTAAAAACTTAAGTATCTCTGCGGGTTTTCTAATATGTCCTACGACAAAAGGGAAAAATAGCTCTAATAAAAATCAGATAAATAAGTCGGATTTTGATTCGCAGACAATAAAAAAGTTAATGTTGTATTTTATAATATTATTTATAGTAATAGAATAATTCTTTTTTTGTCGGAGCTTCAATTAAATAATTGGAAAAAAAATTCTTGCCATTTAATAAAAAAATCAATTTGCACATTAACAAAAATAAAGGTTAACTCAATACAATAAATGCGATTAATCCGTTGAATATATATCCAAATATTATTGCAATTATAAATAGAATAATCTGAAGTAGTAGAACAAATTGAACCGCTTCTCCAGGGGTCTTCTTATAAAGCTTCATAACCATCATAATTCCAGCTACCACATTAATCCCAAACCTAATTATATCGATTAATGCTTTATCTCCAGCAAATATACTGATTGGAATACTTACAAGAAGGCTTGAAACCAACCATATTAGATTTGTTACCAAGGCTAATTTATATGAATCATCCCATGTTTTCGATTTTGCATACTTTTGCGTCATATAAGTCCCAGCAATTAATAAAATGAAAGATGTACCGATAGCAGCAGATACCACCAGGATAATAGTTAGTGTTAAAAGGTCCAACTGAAACAACATAGTTTTCTTCAATTTAAAAGTTTTTACTATTATCCAACTGAAAATTACAAATAATAAATAGTTTTTATTTATAGAAAGTAAAAATTTAGTATTCAAAATAATTACTATTAAACTCCTCTAACTCATCAGTGGTCAGTCACGAAGTATTAAGATTTTCACAGAATTAATTTCCTTTCTAATTCATTATGAAGAATTTTACCAGTAAGCTTAAATCCTAATCTTTCGTAGAACTCACCAGCATTTCCTTTAGTTTGTTCGTGGTGTAAAGTTACCTCCTTAGCGTTAGGACGGGTTTTCAAGTGATTGATTACGAGTTCTACTGCCTTTCGCCCGTATCCCTTTCCCTGATATTTTTCATCAATCATCAATCTCCATAAATATAAGGCAGGGTTTTTTTGTTTTATACGTTTATATTTTAAAGTTCTATCAACTAATAAAACAAATCCTATCGGAGTGTCATCAAGATATATGGCACGATACCAAGCCTCTCTATAAAAATGTGCTTGAGCAATTGACTTTGCGTTAGTAGCGACTAAACCTTCTTGCTTTGGTTTAACTTTAAGCTTCAAAACTGCGTCTAAATTTCTCCGCGTGATTTTTTTCAAAGTTACTTTTTCAGCCAAATCTTCAAATTCGTCTATTTTACTCATAGTTTGAATAAAAGTAGTTAAAACTCTTAAACTTTGATACAGTTGATTCAAGAGAGAAAATAAGATCGTGAAAGCACACTTTCACGAAGAAAAAGTGGTTATTTCTTTTTTAGAATGATTCCATCTTCCTTCAAAATAATAAAATTTTCTTTTAATTCTTCAAAAGAGAATGAATTCAGAAACTTTTCAAAGTTTGGAAGCACATTTTCATCAATTAAAGGATGAATATCAATTAGAATTAAATAATTTTCACTCTTATGCTTAAATTCAATAAAATCCTTATCACATGTTATAAGAATTCGACTTTTTTTTCTGGCTAATTCTACGAGTTCGCTATTTTTCGCCCCTCTTTTGTTCAATTCTTGAACTGAAATCGCGTCAAATCCTTTTGAAATTAATAGCTTTCTTAAGTTATTAGATATATTTTCATCCAAAAAAAATTTAACATCATGAGATTGAGGCACTCTTCTCTTCCTCAATTATTTTTCTTGCATATCTAACTGTAGCTGATAGATCCTCTTTAGATAATTCAGGGTATGCATCCATAATATCCTCAAATGTTTTTCCCGCTTCTAGCCATTCAAGAATAATCGAAATCATTATTCTTGTTCCTTTTATGCAAGGTTTACCATGACATATTTCAGGATCTGTTTCAATTCTCTCTTCAATTACCATTTCAATTATTTCACTATACTAATTTCAAATATAAGAATATTTTTCTTCATTAAATGAATGATCAAATCTCAATTAATAGTTATCTATCTTAAATGGAAGTTGAAAGTAATAATAAATCTACTTATAATTCACGAAAAAATCGCAAAAAAGGTGTTATTATTTTTCTTTAAAATAATTTATATTAAATTCTGCCAATTCATAAGGTGGCCAAGCACAAAAGCCGAGTATTACATATTTATGTATTCTAACCCTAGTGTTCAAATGCTTCAAGATTCTAGTTCTTCAGGAGTAAAAATATCCAGAAGTTTTCCAGCAAATTTTTTTAATAAACTTGCTTTCACTATGGCTATTCCTTTTTTAGAATGGCCAAATACAAGAACTTGATCCCCTGGGTTTATGTTGAAATGTCTTCGGGCTTCTATAGGAATTACGATTTGACCTCTTTCGCCAACCTTTACAGAACCATAAAAATATTTTCCTTTAGCAACTTCTGTCATGATATCTCAAAATCTAGTTAAATTGGAACTTATAATTATTAAATATTATTCATAAGATTTAAATATTTATGAAAAATATGATAAGTATGAAATATATGATAATAAT